>JAHDCE010000173.1 GCA_020630045.1 Saprospiraceae bacterium
AATTCAGGAAGCAGTAGAATTACTCTTCATGCAATCCGGGTTCGCTATAAGAAACAGCAAAACCGAACCGATCACTTTCTGTAAAACGGAGTTCATAATCCTCGACAGAGGTCGCTTCTTTAGACCGGAGAATAGGAGATTTTGGAATCAATCCCAGACTTACATTAATAACTGCCCCTTCGATGTTGTACATCTCTAGAATTTCGTCCGCATTTTGGATAATTTCCAGAACTGCGGATTCAATAATGGCAGGAGTAAGTTCAGTCTTCCCCTCCTTCCGGCTAGACAATTCACCAGAAACCATTTGACCAAACATTTAAAATATTCGCTAATCAGATTTTCGCCAATAGATTGTTCAGTTTGCTCATTGCAATTGGAAAAGTGCATAAATCACTTTTCCATACTGCTGTCAGTATGTGTTAGTGTGTACCCGAAAGTTTATTTACGGGAAATCAGGGATAGTGTTCTTACAAAATTTCTGTAAAGTGAAATTTTTCTCAATTGTACATTTGTTCGCAAAGTGTTTTTTGATGATATCCTAATGTCTAAATATTCCCATGACTTTCGAATTTCGTTTCATGATTGAACCGGAAAATTCGGGTTTTCATCAGTTTAAAAACATTTCCTTTACGGTACAAATATATACTTATATCATATATATAATATAAATTATTTAAAAAATATGCATTTTTTGCGTTCAAATCGGCATTTTTTCCAATCCGTTCACTCATTCTAAGCCTCTTTTCTTCATATTTTATCTTTTTTTCATTAGGATTTGCACCTTGTTATCGATTGTGACATGCCAGACAAAAAAAACTTAGGATTTCTACAATCGCTTGCAGCATAATGTCATTTTTTCGACTTTTAACAAAAAACAAAATACCGGAACTAGTTCCGCCTTTTCAATAGATGAAGTATACTATTCTTATTCTTGGCTTATTGGGATTTAATTTTATGTTTCCTCCTAATATACAAGGTGCTCAAGCCAACACTATCCTTGTGCCTTTTTACAACGAACAAATTCCTATCAGAACTTCTAGTAGCGGACAGGCTCCACGATATCACAGATCTTCGGCGGAATCCGGCATGGTAGATTATTATTACAATTCAAAAAAGGCCATATCTCCTTCTACACTCCAAGATTTACAAGCGGCAAAAAGTAAACACTTACTTAATGACTGGCTCTTTTTTAGGCTAGTGAACCAGTTTGTCCGAACAGCATTACCCAACTTAGATGGTTCTTCACAAGAATTAATGATTTGGAGTTTATTGGCACAATCCGGTTATGATTCCAGAATCACTTTTTCGGGCAATGAGGTATTCGTCAATGTTAAAACGGATGAAAAGTTATACCAAACACCAACATTCCAAATCGGAGCCAATACATACATAGATCTATCCACACTAGCATCGGGTCAACAACATTCGGCACAATCCATTTTTATCCTTGATTTCGCCCCCAACCCCGGTGGCCAAGGGTTTTCTTTCGGTCTCGACGAACTGCCTATCCTTCCATCCACACCTTATAATAAGTCGTGGACATTCCCCTTCCGGGGAAAAATACAAGAAGTGTCTGCGGAACTTGACCGAACCTTGATAGATATTATGTCTGACTATCCGATTTGTAGCGAGATGTTCTATGTTAGGACGCCTTTGGCGGCTAGCCACCGTTCCAACTCCATCATCAATCAATTCCGGGAATTGACTCATGGGATGACCACACAAGAAACAGTGGAGTTCATTATGGCTTTTACTAGGAAAGGATTGGTTTATCAAAATGATGAATCACAATCACAAAGCAGAAACAGGCCATTAATAGCCGAAGAGGCCTTATACTATCCTAGTACTGATTGTGAAGACCGAGTAGCCATCGCTTATCATTTGATTAAAGAATTAATAGGTGCTCCTATGGTTGTCATTGGTATTCCGGGACATCTTTCATTGGGCGTGAATTTAACCGAACCCGTCGGGAAAACACTTTGGCATAAAGGAAGAAGATTTACCATTTGCGACCCTACTGGGCCGGAAGATTCGGAAAAACTCGGAGTTTATCCTGAAGAGTGGAATTTAGATCAAGGAGAGGTGATAGGAAGTTTTAATTAGCTTCTGCACCTCTATCATTAAGGCATCGTTATTTCATTCAATTCAAAAAAAGAATCATCCTTTTGATTTTTTTCAAAAAACAACACAGTAAAAAAACACAAACACCTGAATGCCAGTTAAATACATCAACAAAAAACAAATTTGGAAGAATAAGAAACGATTCTTAGATTTGCGCAAAAAACAGGGGGCTTGGAAACGATGAATGAAACCTTTTCCTTATACCCCCCGTTAAGCATTTGGATTGACATCAAATACATCCTAAAGAGGGTGTGTCATCTAAAAAACCAAATATTACCATATTACATTTCACCCGCCCTAGGCAAATGAATCCGAAGTGATTTGAAATTGCAACTTGAATAATTATCGGTGAAATAGAAAATGGTAGAACGTAATTATATTTATTGCAATTTTAAATCGAGTGTTTTTTTATGTATTGGACAATTGAACTAGCGTCGCATCTTGAAGATGCTCCCTGGCCCGCGACTAGGGACGAGTTGATTGATTATGCCATGCGTTCGGGCTCTCCTTTGGAGGTCATCGAAAACCTACAGCAGATTGAGGAAGACGAAGAACGTTTTGAGGGCATAGAGGATGTATGGCCGGACTATCCACGCTATGGTGACTTTTTCTTCAATGAAGATGAACATTAAGTACGAACCCGCCTAATAAACTATAAGAATCAGATTTTCCGCATGGAAATAATCTTATTAGTTTACTAACCGACTAATTTAAAAAGGTCGGATTTTAATTACCAACGAAAAATGAGGAGCCGACATTGTCGGCTCCTTTTCATTTGTTACCTAACGTTAATGTCTTATCGGTAACAAAGCATATGCGCATATTTCCTTATCTTAGTGGGCTTTGTTTTAATAAATCCACAACACAAAACCATGCGTTTATTCTACCTTACCCTACTATTTAGCTTTTGTTTTTCATTGGGGCTGGAAGCCCAGAAAGCATTTGAATTCACCCCAAGACATGACTACGATGACATTTTCGCGGAAGCGTACGACAAGTATCCTGAAATTCCGAAGGGAATTTTGGAAGCCGTCGCTTACACACAAACACGAATCAGACACATCGAACACGAACATCGCGGACATGACCATACCCATCAAAGTTGCTTAGGTTTACCTGAATATTTTGGGGTAATGGGATTGATTGAAGACGGCCAAGGATGGTTTGACAATACGCTTTCTATCGCAGCAAGGAATTCATCATTCACCGCATCTCAAATGAAACAGGATCCTAGGGCGAATATCCTAGGCTTCGCAGAAGCTTACCAACACTTTTTGACGGATAAAAAGCTCGATCCGCAATCTATCATGGACAACATCATTGTTCTTGATTTGCTCAGTGAACTGCCCAATGACGGAACAACCGGAAACGATTTCGCTTTTGACGCACACATTTACTCTGTATTGACATTAATGAACCAAGCGGATTTCCAATCCGCTTATGGTTTGCCCACTTACAATTTTGATTTAAGAAAAGTTTTCGGTGATGAGAATTATCGTGTGGTCAGCGCTACTGGAATCACGATGGATGAAGGCGGAACAATCGCTACTGAGCACGGAACGACATATGGTGGAAATGTACTAAGAGCAGCCAACCCTTGTTCTGACATACCCGGATCTTTCCCGCATACTGTTCTTTGGGACGAAGCTGACCCTTCCAATTATAGTTCAAGGGGAGGAACCGCAATTACCCATGTTACGATACACACGATGCAGGGAACTTATGCGGGAGCTATTTCTTGGTTCAACAACCCCGTCGCGAATGTTTCGGCTCATTACAATATGAGAGCTTCGGATGGTCAAATCACCCAAATGGTTTGTGAAATCGACAAGGCATGGCACGTTAGTAATTCTAACCCTTATGCAGTCGGAATCGAACACGAAGGATATGTGGAAGACCCGATTTGGTATACCAATGTCACCTATACCACCTCGGCTGACTTAACCACCCAAATCGCATCCAATTGGGGTATCCCACTCATCGAAACGTGGGACACGAACAACATCAACGGCCTCAATCCGGTAAGTGACGGGTGTTATAGTGTCAAAGGACACACGCACTTCCCCAACCAATCACACTACGACCCCGGACAATACTGGGACTGGAATCGTTATTATGACTTATTGAATCCCGCATCATCTACACCAAAAGACATCTTTACTGCTTGTAGCGGTTCTTTTCAAGATCCTGGAGGCAGCGGCAACTACACCAACAATGAAAGATATTTTTATTTGATAGAACCGGCAGGAGCATCTGAAGTGACCCTTTCTTTCAGTGCTTTCAATTTGGAATCGGGATATGATTACTTATATATCTATGATGGAGATAGTCATTTAGATAACTTGATTGCCACATTGGACGGAACCTCAATTCCCGCACCAATTACAGGTACTAGTGGAGCATTGTTACTTGAATTCCGCTCGGACTGTGGAACCACAACCTCAGGCTGGGATGCATCTTGGACATGTAATACAGCACCGTCTGCTTGTGAAGTTCCGGGCAGTCTTTCTCAATCCAATGTTACCTTTAACAAGGTCAATTTTTCTTGGGCTGCCGTCCCTGGAGCATCTTCCTATGAATTCAATATCCGACGAGGTGCTATTTCACAGACATGGTCAGCTTACACAACGGTCTCTCCTAGCATCAGCATTGAAGATTTATCCTCTAATGCCAAGTATGAGTGGAGGGTGAAAACCATTTGTGGAGGTAGCTCCTCAGCTTATCAAGGTACAGAGTTCGTCAATACGGGCAACATTCCATCCAGTTCTTCTGACAATTCTTGTACAGGAACATTTATAGATGCAGGTGGTCATGATGGTGGATACCAAAACAATCATGATTACACCTTTACCATCGCTCCTCCCGGAGCGGGGATGATTACCTTGGACTTTTCTTTCTTCGATATGGAGCCGAATAGTTCGGGTGGAACGATATATGATTTTCTAGAAATTTTTGATGGAACGTCCACTTCCTCTCCTTTGATTGGAAAATACCACGAAGGCAATGTCCCCAATATCGTTACTTCTACCGGAGGAGCGATGACCATACGTGTATATTCGGATACGCGAACCACCGGTGATGGTTGGGTCGCTACTTGGAGCTGCGATGCTGTTGCTGCCCCTCCGACTACTACAATAGAACCAATGTCTCCTTGGGTAACGGCAGACGAGGTAGTTAATTTTACGGATGAAAGCGACGCTTCCATTTCCGGAAGGTACTACCAAGTATGTGATTTTGACGGTACGGAATGGAGAAGCAACGCCAACAATGGTTTTTTCAATGACGACTTTGATACGGCCATCCATTCCGACTGGACTTCTTACGCCGGTTCCTGGGCGATTTCAGGAGGCGAATTGGTGAATTCGGATGAAGCGTCGAGCAACACCATTCTTTCCGCTCCTATGGCACAAGACGGAACACATGAATACATGTACCATTGGAATAGTAGCATAGGCGGTTCCGGCACCAACAGAAGGGCGGGGCTTCATTTTTTCTGCTCCGATCCAAGTCTATCTAATCGCGGTGAGTCTTATTTCATCTACTATCGAGTCGATTCGGATAAAATGCAGATTTATAGAGTGACCGGAAACACATTCAGCCTTGAAGCGGATATTGTTTGGACATTCAATCCGAATATCACATATGATATCAAAACATTTTACAATCCTGCAAGTGGAACTATCCGTGTATTCGTGGATGATGATTTTGTAGGTTCTTGGACTGACCCTTCTCCCTTGACTTCGGGGTCTTATGTATCGTTCCGTTCAGGAAATTGCACTTACAATGTCGATGATTTCAAGGTATATCAATCTAGGGGCGCCAGCGAAACGGTAAGCGTAGGACCAACAGGAGATGTCAGATATCAAAGTCCGAATCCCGCTACTCATGTAGGAAGGGTCAGATCCATCATTATGGATGTAAATAATACTTTTTCGGTAATAGATGAGTTGGACTTCAAAGTAGATTGGACACCTCCTGCAGATGTAACGAGTGTAACGGGTACAGCAGTGGATGCAGCCAATATGTCGGGTTCATGGAATACATCTTCCGATACCCATTCGGACATTTCCCACTACGAGTACAGCATCGGCTCAAGTCCGGAATCTACGGACGCATTGGATTGGACGGACAATGGCAACGCCACTTCGATGACCCAAGGAGGACTTGCCTTAACTCCGGGAGCCACATACTATATCAATGTGATTGCTTATAATAATGCCGGGCTTCCTTCCGGAACAGTCAGTTCTACCGCTATTGTAGTTCCGGGTAGTATGACTTGCGATGTGCCTGTAAATATCTCCGTAGATGTTACGAGTTCGACAACAGCGACCTTGACTTGGAACCCTGTGGCAGGTGCTACCAAATACCAAGTCAGATACAGAATCCAAGGTACGACTGCATGGACGACGGTAGGTGGATTTTCTAATTCCAAAAATATTACAGGACTGACGCCTGCAACGTATTATGAGTATCGAGTCAGGGCGGAATGCAATGGAACCATCTGGTCGAGCTATTCTCCACTTACTCGTTTCTATACTTCAATTTGTACATATCCGGACAATCAAAATGCAATCTTACTGTTGAATCCTACCAATGTGGAATTCAACTGGAGCGCAGTAGCGGATGCCAACAAATATCAAGTACGATATAGGCCAACGGGAGGCTCATGGACAATAGTCGGGACAACAGGAACACAAACGTTCAAACGCCAATATGGGTTGTTGGCGAATACTATGTACGAGTACCGTGTCAGAAGCCAATGCAGTGATGGCAACTACTCTAACTTTGGTCCGATTTTTACAATAATGACGGGAACTCCCGCATCAAGACTTGCAGGTAACGAATCAACTGAACCCTTATCGATTCATCCGAATCCGGCTCAAGCCGGTATCAACGTGAGGTTCTATCTAGAGTCTAGGGGCATCGCCCGGTACACCATCACCAACTTAACCGGGCAAGTTGTCCGTCAAGGAGAATTAGATGGAGGAAAAGGCGACAATCAAACATCAATCGGCATTCGTGACTTGGATCGAGGGTATTACATCTTTTCCCTTGTTTCCCCGGAAGGGAAGAAACAAATCACAAAATTCATGAAGTTGTAACGACACTCCACACACTCACAAACGGGCATTTTGATTACAAAAAATCAAAATGCCCGTTTTTTATTTTAAAAAACAAACAATTTTCCGTATTTTAATCGGAACAATGGCAGCATTTGGCATGAATCCTGCGTTATAGATAATAGACTTACTTACCCACCTTATAGATATTGAGATTAGATTCCCCCTTTCCGATCTCTCCCAACTCATTCATTCATTACTGTATTCTACTTGTCCAAACAAGCGAATCGGGATAAACACAAAGGCGTATGAGAAACTTTAACCTAGCAGTTATCGGGGGGGTACAATATATCTTCCTCACATTTGTTTCCATGATTATTTATCCTGGAAGCACCTATCACAACCCGGAAACGGGCAGTTATATTTTCACGGAAAATTTCCTTTCCGACTTAGGTCGAACGGTAGTTTACAATGGTGCGGATAATTCGATATCCGCCACTTTGTTCTTTTTGGCACTTACTACGGCCGGCATTACCAATATCATGATGTTTTACTCACTCCCTAGGGTATTGGGCAAAGGGCAATGGACGAGCAAACTAGCGACTTCCACTCAAGTGATTGGTATTTTATCCGGAATCGGATTTATCGGAATCGCATGGACGCCTTGTGATTTACTCTAT
>JAHDCE010000174.1 GCA_020630045.1 Saprospiraceae bacterium
TTTTGACAATACTATTTTTGTTCCGGGCCGGGTTTGTTCATCGATTTGGCGGGCGATTTCCTTAGATGAGTCAAACATACCCCCTAGGAGGGGATATATCAAACAGACCGCCGCTAACCAAAAAAATCCGACCCCCAATAAATGTGCATAAGTGGAATGCCTGGGGCGATGGGTTTGGAGCAACCACTGTCTCATCGAAAAACCGATAATCGGAATCGTGAACGTAACCGCTATACGCCAAAACGGGATTTCCGGCAAATACTTCGGCACAATTATGATTCCGGCAATCATCGCAATAATAATGAATGCTCCTTCTATTCCCGATAACCGTTTATTCCATTTCCGATCCGCTTGGGTCATGATGGTATGTCCGGTCAACAAAGAAATTGCCGGCAAGGAGGCCAATGCATAAGTCGGTAGCTTGCTGTTGACGAATTCATAAAACAACCATCCGCAAAGCATCCACAAGAAAATAGAAAAGATTTCAGGAGACTGCCGAAGTTTCATAAACTGCGAAAAACTCCTAAATAAAGCTGTCAAGAATCCACGAATATAAAAGAAGAAGGAAACCAAGAAAACCAAAAAGAAATAACCCGGAATCCCGCCTTGTCCATTGATCACTTTTTCACCCGCCGCACGTTTGAAGATATAAAAGTCCAGCATCCAGTTGATGGTTTCTCCATCATCCAATTGCCAATAAGCGTATCCCCACCAAAATAAAGGAAGCAGGGCCAACGGCATGAAAAACCAAGGATGCAGTCTAAAGACCCGCCAACGGTTCGGGTGGAAAATCAATAAGGCGATGCACAACAATCCGCCGAATAAAATGATCGGCGGTCCTTTCACCAAAACACCTCCTGCGAATGCGATCCAAAACGTAAGTACATGGTACCATCTTTCCGACCTCATCAGGAACACCACCGAAAACGCCATCCATGTTTCAAAAAAGAGTAGGGTGGCATCCGTCAGGCAAAGCTTGGAAATTCCTAGGAACAACACGGTCGTCGCACAGATTACAGTACTGACCATAGCTGTCCTTTCGGAAAATAATTTCCTACCGTATAAATAAATCAAAAGCAAGGTAAACCAAGCAAAAAAAGAAGAACTGAACCTCGACCCGAATTCATGGTTGCCGAAGACCTTTTGAGAAGCGGCGACCAACCACAAATGGAGTGGGGGCTTTTTATGAATATGAGTCCAAGTACCTTGTTGGGTCAGATAATCACCTCCTTGATTCATATTGTGCGCCATCAACGCATAAGCGGGTTCGTCCTGGTCAAAAAATGGAACGGCAGAGTTGCCGGCCAACAACAATACGGCCAGCAACGAAAAAATCACGAACGGATTCGTAAGACTCTCTAATATGGTCAGGTTTTTTTGCATTCATTCAAATATGAACCAAATGTAAACACTTCTTAGCTGATTCGAATTATATACCTGTAGAAGTTGTATAAAAATGACTCCATGAGCGATAATTTTGAGTTTTGCTTTGTGTCAGAACGAGCACATTGTGTACCGAGAAAACCATTTTTATGAAAATTAAAATTTCAACATTGGTGAACCGGTCTCGGGATGAGGTTTGGGAAAAATTCGACGAGAACCTTTTCCTAGCATTGAAGCCTCCATTGGTTCCTTTGGAGCTCCTACAATTCGATGGTTGTGAAACAGGCGACACGGTGAAATTACGCACGGGTTTTTCTCCTTTCCGACAAGAGTGGCATGCCGCTATCATAGAACATGCGATCCTCGAATCCGAAACCTATTTTATAGACATCGGAACAAAACTTCCATTTCCCTTACGGGAATGGAAACACAAGCACCGTATAGTAGATAGTGATGACAATACGATGATTATCGACGATATTTATTACAGCACAAAACTCCTTCCTCTAGACCTTCTAATATGGCCTTTGTTATATTTCATGTTTTACCTGCGGAAACCCGTTTATAGGAAATTCTTTTCCTAGTGATTTGGAGAGTTTCCGGCCCGATTATTTACTTTGACGCTTTCTCTTCGTCCATCTCCTTTCGTTTTTTCATCATCCTTTTACGGGTTTTTTCCATCAAATAATTCCGTCTTGCCCTGATCGCAGTACTCAGGACAACAAGCGATAAAGTGACGATGATGACGATATCCATAATGCAATATTAAAGAAATAATTAAGGCTAGTTTGAAATTTATTGGAGTGGGTATCGAAGTAACGAGAAAAAACCATAATTTAACCACAAATGGTAACACATACCTAACTACCGGTATTAATGATCGAGAATTATGTTTAACGACAGTGAAGTGCTAGAGGGTTTCAAGCATGGCAACCAGCGTGTCATGCATGGATTTTACAAGGAACATCGAGAACCGTTTTTGGCATTCATCCAAAAATCATTCTCCTTGGATCCGGATGCCGCCTCCGAGGTTTATGGAGATTCATTTACGGCCCTTTATCTCAATGTGAGAAATGGCAAACTCGAACTGCCGTTGAAATCGTCTCTTAAAACCTATTTGTTCGCCATAGGGCGGAATCACGCACTGAAAAAATTCAGGAAGCGCAAGGAGGTTTACGTCGAGCATCTTCCTGAGAAAGGGGAAGGACCGGCAGTAGAATCGGCTTTGGAACAACAAGAAACGATCGCCTTGGTAGAATCCCTATTACAAAAAATGGGAGAAGGCTGTCAAAAAGTCCTCCGGATGTTTTACATCGAAGAAGAAGACTTCAAGTCCATCGCCGCCGCTTTGGGAGTGGATAAACCCGCCTCCTTACGGAAAAAGAAATTTGATTGTTTGAAAAAAATGAGAAAGTTGTTGCCATGAATCAAGATTACGATATAGAAAAAATCGAAGCCTTCATCCTAGAAGAAATGCAACCTGATGAAAGGGCCGCCTTCCAACAGGAAATAAATAATGATGAAACCCTACGGGAAGAAGTATCTGCCTTCCGGCAAATATTGACCGGGTTTGAAGGGGCGAAAGTCAAAAATATGACTCGGCAATGGGAGTCGGAATTCAAAACCAATAAACAACAACGAACCGCAACGGTCCGACCCATCAATATGTTTCGGCGGCGGGCGATAGCAGCGGCCGTCGCCTTACTGGTTTTGGCGACAGGTTGGTGGGTGGGTACTTCAGGAGTGACGGACGATGCCCTTTACGCCACACATTATTCCGATGATTCGGCATACGAAAATATCAAATCCGGTGGAGAAGGGACAGCGAGTCCCTTGCAACAAGGATATGATGCCTACAAGAATGGTGATTATGAAGCCGCTATCCAGTTTTTTACAGGAGTGGCGATGGATGACGAGTATTACAATACCGCACAGTTCATGTTGGGGCACGCCAAAATGCAAAAAGGTGATTTTGATGGTGCATTGGGACATGTATCTGTCCTAGGAGCCGGTGATGATATCCGCTATCGCGACGAAGCCCAATGGATGACCGTATTATGTTTCTTGAAATCCGGTGATGAAAAGGGAGCCAAGGCGACTCTTAATTCCATTATCTCGGATGATCGCAATCCCAACCAAAAAAGAGGGAAGGAGCTTTACAATAGTTTAACCTCCATTTGGCGTCAAGTGTCCTTCTAGTCGTTTTATCCATTCCCAAAGAAAATTATTATTACAATTAGACATTATTACGACTTGTTTTTATGAGAGCTAGAATTAGAGATTTTATTCTCAATTGATGAATGCACGGAATCTGGTAGCCGTAGCTACCATGATGAGTACATGAAGAAGAGTGAGGATGAAAGATCAATTATAGCCATACAATCTAATTCGTAATAATGTCTATTACTCAATACAAGGCGGGAAATTCATACAAAACCACCTTTTTTTAATATCCGGATTATTTTTTTGTGACATTCAAAATATTGAGTTGTTAAAGAAATGGCTTCTGAATCCCTCTTGGAATTGGTGCCTGATTCCACCAATTATTCGATAAAAACCCCTGTTGATTATCAATCTTTTCGTAAAGAGAAGGTTTTGTGAAATTCTTGAAAGAAAGTCCTTTTTGTTTTTTCCCTTTTTTGTGAGGGATTTAACATTTTCCGCCGGCACGCTTTTCGAATATAGTTGCATGTAGGTTATTTGTAACTGCAAAGAATTCATTTTGACAAGTTACGATTCAAACCGACCGACAAAATTTTCATAAGAACACTTTTAAAGAATTCTAGGATGTCTTGCATCAAGCAAGACCCTCCTCCGTATTGTCAACTTTGAAATGAAATACCATGCAATCGTTTACATTTAAAAAGAATGATTTATCCCAATTAATATCTATGACAGGAAAACACATTTTTTCCTTATTCCTATTTATGATACTAGGACTTCAATTGGCCTTAGCTGAATGTAAAGTGGAAATCATTGCGGAAGGATATGACATCAACAGTTTCTTATTATCTGCAAAGACAAGCGATGGAGGAGATAAGCCGGTAGCGTACAAATGGGTGATCGAAGGTCCGGGACTGGTAGAAACTTCCGAGTTGGATGCCGAAATGGTAAAAGCCAATTTCATCTATCCCGGTGATTACAAAGTTTGCGTGTATGTCACGGATGCTGCCGGCGACCAGTGTGAGCATTGTATAAAAATATCCATTCTTGAAGAGCCTTGTGATGCTCCTGAAAAAATGGAAGCAAAAGTCGTTTCCGCTACTTCGACCATCGTTCGATGGAATGCGGTTCCCGGTGCATTGAAATACCAAATCCGATACCGCAAATACAATGGTTCTTCTTGGGGTGTATGGATGAAAAAAACCGTCTTGTACAACAAAGCCTTCCTTTCGGATTTGGATTACAAAGGTATTTATCAGTATCAAATCAGAACCTTTTGCAATGGCGGAAAATGGTCTACATATAGTATGAAAGGCAAGTTCCATCAGATTACTTGCGGTCAAGTAGACGGTACGACCATCCAATTGAAAAAGCAAGGCGCTAAATGGATTTTAGTATGGGAAAAATTGGAAGGCGGAGCTGGAAAATATATCATCCAAGTTCGTGAAAGCGGTACATCCGCTTGGAAGAAAGTATCATCTATTTCGAACGAATACTATTTCGCAGAAAGCGATTTGAAAGAAGGTACTTATTATGACTTCCGTGTCCTAGGATATTGTGAAGACGGCACGACCGGCAATTTTAGTATCATCCAAAAACTATTGGCTGAAGATGATGGTAGTATATTCGCCCCATTCCGTTTAGGACAAGAAGAAGGAAAAACAAAGTTATCCATCTTCCCGAATCCGGCTACGGATATCCTCAACATCCAAACCACTGACACCAAAGAAAATTTGACTTATACGATTATGGACATGACCGGAAGGTCAGCCCTATCCGGCTCTTTGAACGGAACCATTCAAATCAACGATTTGACACCCGGATATTATGTCATTCGCATTCACCAAAACGGTGAATTGCTTCATACAGAAAAACTCGTGAAAACGGTTAAATAATATTTGCTTTAAATTCAAATGAAAAATCAGGGTTCACCCCGCCGGATGTATTCGGCGGGGTGTTTTTTGTTGGAATGAGAATTTAGTTCTTATTGATTGAAAGGGAAACAAAAAAGCCGCTAAAGATAGCGGCTTAAATTGTAATAGGTAGTGCTAATGAGACTCGAACTCATGACCTCTGCCCTGTCAAGGCAGCGCTCTAAACCAACTGAGCTATAGCACTATTTCAAAATAGCGGGTTGCAAATATAACATACTCCTTGATAATGTCGTTCCGCAAACCTTACAATTTTAAAAATTTTCCGGAAACATTCGATTTGCCATTCACTGCACGGACAAAATAAGTCCCTTGTGGTAAATCACCGATATCCAATCGAAGTCCATTTCCGGACACCAGCAACTCCCGTCCCAAAGCATCAAAAACCCGTACCTCCGATACTTGGGAAGGCAAAACAATAAAGTCAAGAGCAGGGTTCGGATAGATGTCCAACACCAGATTCGATACAACATCGGTGGAAGTCGTAAAACCATTGGTTTGTATATCTGATTGGAAAGCCTCCAAACCACCTCGCAAATTCCCGACCACGAATTCAAGCAAACCATCACCGTCAATATCCGCCACAGCAGGGTGGGAGAGACCACCCACATCCATATTCCCTAGTTTTCCTTCCCTTACGGGAAATGCTTGTAAAGGATCGGAGCCGATATCATCATACCATCGCAAGATACCCTCCTCGCCACCAGTAAATAAATGCGGTTGACCCGCCAATTCCACAATGGTCAGAGTAGCATGGCTGAAAGTATTACCGAATTCCCGCGTATCCACTTCGCCCCAAAAATCCGAATTGGGCGACAAGGCCGGATCGGGATCAAAAAGCGGAGTACCGGCCGAACCTTGATTTTGAAAATAGTTGATATTACCAGAAACTTCTCCTAGGATAATATCATTCAAACCATCTTGATTGAAATCATATATCAACGGAGCCGAGGCCTTGGCAATTGCCAAAGCTCCGTCAATATCCATGTACGGATATTCCGGCGGTGTATTGAACTCATAAGGATTTCCTGCACCCGCAATATTTTCAAAAAAATACAATTTACCATCAAAATCTCCTACCAATAAATCACAATCACCGTCTTGATCCAAGTCCCCGAATGCAGGTGCATAATCATGACTAATATTCAAATAAGAATCTAACCAAGCATCATTCACCAAAGTAAAAATAGGAGCCGTTGTAGTACCCGTATTTTCAAAATAAACCAAACGACTGTCGAATTGTGCTAAATCAATAAAACGACCTTTCGTTCCTACTACCAAGTCCAGTAAACCATCCTGATTCACATCCGTGAAAACGGGATGAGTGCCAGCTCCTAAATCCAACATGTTTTCCACCAAAAAATCAGTTTGCCGCAACTGGAAATCCGGCGAACCGTCCGAACCCTTATTCTCATACCAATGCGCGCAACCATAATTTTCATAACCCTCATAACCCGGCATTACAATCAAATCCTTATCCCCGTCAAAATCCAAATCCAAATGATTTCCTACCGGAATATTTCGAACGCTTATCGGAACATCGCTAGACGGAAAAGTCGGATCTTGTGAAGTGAAAAGAATATCATTCGCATTCATTCCGTTCGTCAATAAATTCATAGAAGAAAACGCCGCATCCCCGAACAACAAATCACTATCCGCGTCCCCGTCCGCATCGAATACCAAAGCGGTTTGACCGGCGTGTACACGTTCCGATTCCCCGGAAGGGGCGAACCCATCAGCACACTCACCGAATACGGTAGAAAGTTGGACATCGGCAGCACCGCCGTCTTCAAAAAAACCACCGAAACAATCCGAGTCGAATACAAATCTTAAACTATCTTTCCCCCAACCGGATTCAACCGAAATATTTCGATAATATTCACCATATCCACCGAAAGGAGCGATGGTCACGATATCCAAATCACCATCAAAATCGACATCCGTAATATTGGGCAAGTTCGTCCACGGAATATGTATCGGTTCACTGCCCCAAACGTCTTCGTCATATCGCAATATTGAATTACCCGGTGTCATCAAATTGAAATGTAATTCACCATCCAAAAAATATCCTTTATATACATGAATTCCCTCAGTAGAAAAGTCAACCTGCTTGTAAGTGAATAGATCCGGAGCACCATCATCATCGAAGTCTCGCAGGTAGGCCCAGATTCGAGTATCCGGAAAATTAGCCACCCCTTCCGGGAAATGGATATATTGCCCCCCTTCGTATTTAAAAGCTAGATGTGCGAAGCCGCCGCCGTCATGGATATATATTTCATCCACTCCGTCACCGTCAAGGTCCCCCGACGAAAACTTAGGAGCGTTCAGTCCTCCAACCCAAGCAGATTCGATAGCTGTCCCTCCTTGGATAATCGGGCATTC
>JAHDCE010000720.1 GCA_020630045.1 Saprospiraceae bacterium
AAAAGATAGAAAATTGGGCGGCGGCCATCCTAGAAGAAAGGATATCGAATTGGGGCAAGGACGGTTGGGATATCGACCGGATGAACGAGTGGATGTCCAATCCTGAATTCAATGATGAAATGCTGGATATCTGTATGACCCAAATTGAAAAGGTGGAAAAAAACGATGACATTAGAAAGTTGAGATTTCCATTTAAATTAAACCCGATTCGTTATCTTCCTTATTTCAATAACATGTCTTTTAGTCCGAGATATATTGATAATATCACCAAGAAATTCAATTCGGACGCTCCCGAAGAATTGATGGCGTTTTCTATCGGGCAACTCCAGGTACATGAAGCCAATGAACAAGGAAAATATTTGGCTCGCCTTGCCGGCGAAAATTGGTTTTTTCCGGCTTTCCGAAAACTTCCCGAAGCAGAAAAAGCGGATATTATTTCTAAAATGGAAGCCTATTTGGCCTCTTCGAATTCCATCTCCGAATTCGAAGAAAATAGGGTAGGGTTAGCCATCTTTCGAGCCAAGTACGACGGCCTGTCCATTTGCGATCAACTCAAGCGTAGTGCAGAGCAAGATTGGGGAGCAGAAAACAGACATGCGCTCCAGCAAAAAATATTGGAAAACGAAACGGCGGAAAATATTTACACGGCCTTGAATTGTATGACTTATTTCGAAACGGAAACGGATAAGAGTCCATATCGCTTCTTGGAAAAGAGATATGGATTCCCCGAACATTGGATGGAAGAATCTTCGAACAGGAAAGCCCTTTTGGCTGCTTGGGACAAAGGTGGTGAACAAGGTGCCTTGACATACTTCCTAGAAGATAGTCGTCAAGTCCTCGGACAACAAAATGAGAAGTTCGATTTCGATTACATCACAGATGTTTTATCCTTCGGTTTAGTGGCTCCCTTTGCGGGAAATATGAGTAATATCAGGTATGACAATACCTTGGCCATGATTCGTTGGATGGAATACCAATACCCGGATCAAGCTAAGGAGATAGGAACCCTTGGAAATTCAGTCCCTGACCAATCGGTCATCCAATCCAAGTCGATAAAGTGGAATAGCTTTGTCCGGGAAATGACCGGCGGTCAACCTACGGTGACGTCATTTAGTGGATTGTTGGATTAATATTTTCTTCATTTATTGAGATATATTTGTAATAGCGGACAACCGAATAGAACTTTGTCCGTTTTAATTAAATACATTGTAAACAAAGTAAGTTAAAGAATTGGGAACAAGATTTTGTCATGAATCAATGAG
>JAHDCE010000175.1 GCA_020630045.1 Saprospiraceae bacterium
CGAACCAGTGACCCCCTGCTTGTAAGGCAGGTGCTCTAAACCAACTGAGCTAATCACCCTAAACTAACCCTTATCTTTCTTAAGGGATGGCAAATATAGACCTTCTTTGATTAAGATTCAACTTTTCTACATTTTTTTTAAAAAATCAGTCATCACCCCACTTTTTGCCCTTGTTTTTCCCCTTTCCTTTTTTGGAATGATGTGAGCGGTCTTTCCTGTCTTCTTCTTTGTCAGCATGATACTTTTTACCTTTTTTACCTTTCCCTTTTTTAGGCTTCCCTTTTCTTGGCCGATCATCATCGTTATCACCCCTATTGTAATCATCATTTCCGGAATGATCGAAATGTCTACTTCCTCCTAGGTAACCGGTAGATTTTCGCCCATCTACAAAAGCCTCGTTACACTTAGATATTGCATCATTCAGAACACTGGGAGAATATGCAGAAGACATTCCACCTAAAACCCGATTGGCTTCGGCCAATAATTGTTGTACTGTCCAACCTTTGAACGTACCCGTTGTAATTTTTTGATTCCCCAACAAAGCGGGCGACTTTCCAAAGTCAGGATTCGCACGATCGAACCCTACAGATAGAGTCAAAGCCAATATTTGGGATGCCAAATTATTCCGCAACTTTTCCGGGTTGGTATAACTTCCGTCCAATGCCTTCGGAGAACCACCGTCCGGCAGATATTCGGTGATGGCATCCGCTGATGTGAACCGAATCGTATGGCCACTGCCGATTAACACTCCTTGCGGAAATGTGCTATTGAAATTATGGTGTAAATATTTACCAGGATTATTTCCATTCGGTTTACTACCCCACCCCCCAATAGTTTGGGTTCTGAAATCACTACTTGCCCCATTATTACAGCCACCATGAGGCTCGGAATTAGGAGCAGGAGAAGGATTCGGATTCGGTTCAGGGGTCGGGTTGGGAATCGGAATATTTATTTCAATATCCGGAATTGGATTGGGAGTCGGGTTAGGGCTGGGGGTTGGAGTCGGATTGGGAACTGGCATTGGTGCTGGTGCCTCGGGTTCTTGTGGTGCCGGCGTTTCGGGTGTTTCTTCCGGGGGATTTGTGCCGGAAGGTGTTGGCATTTGTGCTGAAGCTATGGTTAATACCGTCAGCATTATTGTTACTATTAAAATGATTACCCTTATCATAAGTGTTAGTTTTACCCACAAAATATGAAAGGCAACAATGCCTTTCCGTTAAGGAAAAGGTAAAGAAATCTTCTAGTTGGTTAACATTCCGAAAGAATTGTAAATGGGTTTGTCCATCTGCCCTCAATGTGAAGAAGACATTTTAATAAGCCAACAATTCCGCTAGCTTCGCCTCCACTTTGGCAGCAGATGGTAACATGGTTTGCTCAAGAATACTATTCAACGGGATAGCAGGCACATTGATGGCTCCCATTGTCATGACCGGAGCATCCAAGTGCATAAAACATTCTTCTTGGATCGTACCGGCCAAACTGCGGGCGAACGTGTTTTCTATTGGCTCTTCCGTCAATACCAAACACTTATTGTGTTTTTTGACGGAGACGAATACGGTTTCTTTATCCAAGGGGTTCAATGTCCTTAAATCGACGACTTCGATTTGTCCGGGAAACGCCTTGGCGGCATTCATTGCCCAATGCACGCCCATGCCATAAGTGATTATGGTCAAGGTGTCCCCTTCTTGTGTTTTCTCATCAGAGGCAGCTAGAGCGATGGCGGCTTGACCGAAGGGTAAGATATAATCTTCAGCAGGTTCTACTACCCTCGCCCGTTCAGTCCCGGGCACCTTAGACCAATACAAGCCTTTGTGCTCGAATATAACGACTGGATTGGGATCGTGATAAGCGGCTTTCATCAAGCCTTTGAAATCGGCTCCGTTGCTCGGATATGCGATTTTAACGCCCTTGATATTGGTCACTACCGACTCGACACTGGACGAGTGATAAGGTCCTCCACTACCATAAGCGCCGATGGGCACCCGCAAAATCATGCTTGCCGGCCATTTGCCATTGGACAAATAATAGGATCGACTCACTTCCGTGAACAATTGATTCAAACCCGGCCAGATATAATCTGCAAATTGAACTTCAACGATCGGCTTCAAACCTACGGCGGACATTCCTACCGTTGATCCTACGATGAAGGCTTCCTGAATGGGCGTATTGAATACGCGTTCGTTGCCAAATTTCTGTGCTAAAGTCGCCGCTTCGCGGAATACGCCTCCTAGGCGATGCCCTACGTCTTGACCATAAAAAAGACACTCCTTGTTTTCCCGCATGATTTCTTCAACGGCGTGCAAAGCACAATCGACCATTACGACCTCATCTCCTCCTTCGGGTTTACGGTCGCCGGTCTCCACATTGATAGGAGTCGGGGCGTAATCATGTAGATATATGTCTTCCGGGCGTGGGTCTTCTTGTTCCAATGCCCGTTTAAAATCCGATTCTACTTTGGCCTTTGTCGTGCGTTCGATATATTTTAAAGAACGTTCTGACAATCCTAGTTCCTTGAGTTGGTTTCTGAAAATGGGATATGGATCCATTTTCCGATCTTCTTCCAAATCGTCACGGTACCATTCCATTCGTACACCGGAGGTATGGTGATTGAGCAACGGCACTTTCGCATGTACCAAGAAGGGGCGCCTTTCTTTCCTGATTTTTTTGACAACATCTTTTAATGCCGTATAACACTCCAAGAAGTCGCTTCCATTTATCGTAACACATTCTATGCCGTGGAAACCTTTGATGTATCCAGTGGCGTCTTGGGCCCTGATTTCATCGGCACTGGCGGAAATGTCCCATTCATTATCTTGAATTAAATATAAGATGGGAAACTGCTTGAGCGCCGCCATTTGAAATGCTTCCGCGACCTCCCCTTCCGTAATGGACGCATCTCCTAAAGAGCACAGGACAACCGGTTTGTTTCGCCCATGATCTTCTGCGATACCCATCAATTCTTTGTATTGAATACCCATAGCGGCACCGGTCGCCGGAATGGCTTGCATACCGGTGGCTGATGATTGATGCGGTATTTTGGGTTTGTCTTCGTCACGCAAACTCGGATGGGAATAATAAGTCCGGCCTCCCGAGAAGGGATCATTGCGTTTGGCCAGCAATTGTAACATCAAATCATAAGGCTCCATGCCGATACCTAACAACATGGAGTCGTCCCGATAATAAGGGTATGCGTAATCTTGAGGAAGTAACTGTAATGCCGCCGCTAATTGGATTGCTTCATGTCCCCTTGAAGTGGCGTGGACGTATTTGGAAACCAGTTTGAAATTATCCTCATACAACTCCGTCATGTATTTTGCCGTACACATGAGGCCGTATGCTTGTTTCAATACTTTCTTACCGATTTTCGTTTTTTCCAACACCATTTTATTTCAATATTAACCCAATCTTTATTCCAATATGAAATTCGGGAATCTAAAAAAGGAAATAAATTCTTATTCCAATATCATCTCGCCAAAGCATTTCCAACCGGCACAATCCAGTTGAATTTATCTTCAACGGTTTTGGAGCGAATCCCATTGATGGTCTGCTTGACGAAGTTAGCGACTTTACAAGCGGACGGCTCGGGCATTTCCATCACGGTATCCAAATATTTAAGTTTGGAAATATAAGCGACTACCGCTGCCGTTCCCGAACCGAATATTTCATCCAATTCTCCTTTTTGATATGCTTCTACTACCTCGGTAATTTCTACCGGGCGTTCTTCTACTTCATAACCGGCATCTTTGAGGATGGTCAAAATGGAATCTCTTGTTATACCTCTCAAAATAGTACCATCCGTTGAAGGAGTCACGACTTTTCCGTTCATGACGAAAAATATATTCATCGTACCTACTTCTTGAACATATTTAAACTCCTTGGCATCCAACCACATGATTTGGTCATAACCCTGCTCGTTCGCCAACCGTGCGGGAAGTAAGGAACCTCCATAATTTCCACCCGCCTTGGCCTCGCCTGTTCCGCCATGAGCGGCACGGATATAATGCGTATCCGCCAACAAGGAAATCGGTTTGGGATAGTATGGCCCTACCGGACAAGTGAAAACAATAAAGCGATATTTGCTAGAAGGTTTGACGCCGATGAACTCGTCAGTAGCAAACATATATGGCCGAAGGTATAAAGCACTGCCTTCTTGTGGTGGGATCCACGCTTGATCCATATCGACCAATTGGTGTAAGGCCTTCAAGAATAAATCTTCCGGGAAAGCGGGCATACACATGCGGTAAGCACTCGCGTTGATACGGATGGCGTGTTGTTCAGGTCTAAAAAACAAGGGTTGGCCATCCTTCCCTTTCGTCGCTTTCATTCCTTCAAAAATGGTCTGTCCATAGTGCAAGGACATAGAGGCCGGATGAATCGGGAAGTAGTCGAAAGGAACGATACGCGCGTCTTTCCAAGCACCGTCCTCATAATCACAAACAAACATGTGATCGGAAAATTTCCGCCCGAAAGGGATATTATCAAAATCAATTTCCCCTATTCGAGATTGGGCGACTTTTTGAACGCGTATTTCCATTTTCTAGATTTTTATATTCCTTTTTGCAATGAATCCTGTCCTCAACATTTTGAGACGAATATGGCTGATGCAGAAATTCTTTTATTTTTTTCAATGACTTTTCAGGATTATCACTTACAAATAACAACTCCCCGTTTTCAGGGTTAATGATATACATAACTCCGGGAGAAATGTTTCCTTTATGTGCCAAAGCGATTCCGGCCTTTTTATCTACAAGGATCTTCATCGCTTCTTCCCTAGAGACAATTTTCCAAGCATACTTGTAATTGATCTTCTTCATGAACGCCTTCAATCTTGCTTCATCTCCAAATTCTTCGGCAACAAGGCAAAGCTCCTTTTTAGGTATTTGAGTCCATCTTTTCTTAATCATCTTGTGATACTTCACAATACTATTAGACTTGCCCTTTCGAACGGAATCAAGTTTCGTTTGAAAAAGCTTCAAAGCATAACAGAATTGATAATCCATCGGAAATGGGAAAAAGAACGCATAAAAGTTAGGCGTATGAAAACTAAACTTGGGCTTTTTAGCCGAAGACCTAAGCCCTATACCACCAATAAAAAAAGGATCCGCGGGCTTCTTGTTCGTAGGCAATACCAAAATCAGATGCACGAAAACTCGATCATCTACTTCAGCCTCACTTAATTTTTCAACTTCTGAAGAATACATAAATTCATATTCTTCTGTATAGTCCCAAACCTTTTCTACTGACTTCTTGAAGGTTTCATTGACCAAAGCCAATTTTTCCTCATAGGACTGAAGCAACTTTTTAGAATACTTCTCTTTTTTCTTGGGGTTCATTTCATGCAATACAAAAACGACTTTTTTCCCCTCTACTTGTCCTTCATATTGAAGTCTCGACCCCATGTAACCGGGACTTGAATTGTTGCCAAAACCAGGCATCTGTGTGGTCATACCTGCATAACCGGTCGCTTCCCAATATTTTTGTTGTCCAAAAGCAAGGGAGGCCAACATCATCATTAACACTGTAGCAAAAATAAATTTCTTCATAGCATTTTGTTTTAACAGTAAAAAATATAGGTTTTATACTTGTGTATTCAAATCAAAATTCTCCAAATAGTCTCCTACCCTTCTCAGGAAGGAACCTCCTAGGAAACCATCTACTACACGATGGTCATAAGAGAGGGATAAGTACATCATTTGCCTTACGGCAATGACATCTCCATATTCGGTTTCAACCACGGCGGGTTGCTTGCGAATGACTCCCGTAGCGAGAATCGCCACTTCGGGTTGGTTGATGATGGGCGTACCCATGATGTTACCGAATGTCCCCACATTTGTGATGGTGAATGTCCCTCCTTGGATTTCTTCGGGTTTTAATTTATTAGCACGGGCACGTGCGACCAAGTCATTGACCGTCGTAGCTAAACCGACTAGATTTTTATAGTTGGCGTCCTTGATGACAGGAACGATCAAATTGCCATTCGGAAGGGCGGCGGCCATACCGATATTGACGAATTTCTTGCGGATGATATTGGTACCGTCAACGGATACATTTATCATCGGAAAATCATTGATCGCTTTGGTGACGGCTTCGACGAACAATGGCGTAAAGGTGATTTTTTCGCCATGCTTTTCTTGAAAGGCCTTCTTGTTTTTATTTCTCCAATTGACCAAATTGGTCACATCTATTTCCACATAGGAAGTAACGTGCGGAGAAGTCTTTTTAGAATGCACCATGTGATCGGCGATGAGCTTTCTCATGCGATCCATTTCGATGACTTCCACATCATCGCCATAATTCTTGGCCGGTTCTGACTTAGGGGCGGATTTAGCGGGAGTGGTGACCGGAGCGGCGGTTTTCATCGGTTGCGGAGTCGGTGCTGCCGTCCTATTTTTTAAATAGGACAACAAATCCTTTTTACGTAACCTACCATTCGTACCGGTTCCGGGAACTTGCTCTAATTCTGCTAGGGAAAGACCTTCTTCCAATGCGATACTTTTCACCAATGGAGAATAAAAACGTTTTCCATTGGATGAAAAAGTAGCTACTGAAACGGCGGGAGCGGGGGCTTTTTCAACGACTTTCACAGGAGCGGTTTCCTTAGTCGGAGGAGGTGTTTGTTCGGCGACCAGAGCCGGTGACTCAGACACGTCTTCGCCTTCAGTATTGATAATGGCGATTACCTTACCGACTTCCACGACATCATCGACTTGAAAAAGGATTTCTGCAATTACTCCGGCTGTCGGGGATGGTACTTCGGAGTCCACTTTGTCTGTAGCGATTTCGCAGATGGTTTCATCTTCTTCCACCGAATCACCAACTTGTTTTTTCCAAGAAAGGATGGTTGCTTCCGTGATGCTCTCCCCCATTTTGGGAAGCAATAATTCAAATTTCGCCATGATGTTTCCTCTATTCGAATTAAACAGTACCGTAAATAGACAACCTACACCAAGGACATTTCATTGATTATCAACAACATTGAGACAATCCAAATATTCGTCGCCCCCTTGTAGATTCGGGGGGCGAAGTTACGAATTTACTAGGAGAACCCCTATGTTTTGACCTTACTATTTCCCCGGAAGGGGAAGGACTCACATCTCTTTGATTTCATTCCAAGTCTTGTAGAGGGACTCTTGTGCAGGACGGTCGGATGGCATTTCGCGAAGGGGCTCCACCTCTTTCAATGACTCGAAACAGTCGCCGGGCAGGGTTTGATACAAAGCGGTTCCCTTGGTTTTCCAAGCAATCATTTCGTCACTTACTTGCTTGATGATTTTTCCGGGATTACCAACCACCAAACTCCTCTTCGGAATATGGGTTTTCGCCTTGATAAATGCTAATGCTCCTATGATACATTCATCTTCCACGATAACATCATCCATAATGACCGCATTCATCCCTACCAGTACATTTTTCCCTATCGTCGCACCGTGTATGATGGCACCATGTCCGATGTGGGCACTTTCGTGCAATGTGACCGTTACTCCGGGAAACATGTGAATGGTACAGTTTTCTTGGACGTTACATCCGTCCTTGATAATGATGCCGCCCCAATCGCCTCGGATGGCCGCACCGGGGCCGATATAAACATCTTCCCCTATGACTACATTGCCTGTTACTGCCGCAAGCGGGTGGACGAAACTACTGGGATGGACCACCGGAATAAATCCTTTGAATTCGTATATCACTTTTTTCTTACAAAATAGCCGTCCCCGCTTGGAATATCCAAACAGGGACGGTTTTTATTTTTGAAGTACGGAATAAAACCTCCTATAGTTT
>JAHDCE010000176.1 GCA_020630045.1 Saprospiraceae bacterium
CCGGATTGTGATTTTAATTCGATAAGCATCTTCCTTTATAGGTGTAAATGAAAAGGTGCCCATTACTTTAGCTTTCGAACTTCGCTACTGTTTCACCTCTTCCGTTGAGGACGACACCGGAAACGTCGGCAGCTTTTCCGAACTCATCCAAGGCTTTGAAACCGAGTTTGTTTTCTATTCCCATCACCATGTCTCCCCCTTCCGGGAAAAATTGAACATCGATATTATTTAGTACGATAGGGATGGATCGGCTGATGGACTCTGTGGTTCCTTCATGGCTAATCATGACATTGAGCAATCCGTCATTGGTGACAAGTTCGTCGGGAAGTCTGAATTTGATGTCAGCGTGTCCTTCTCCATCTGTTTCTCCTTTGACGGTTTTCCATGATTGGCCACCGAGTTGGATGGCCGCTTCAAAGTTTTTTCTTCTTAATGGAGAATCATCCAAGCTTCGAAGGTCGAGTTCGGCTGTGACTTGGTCATCCGGGCCGTAAGCGTCTTTTTCAAAGTCCAGTTTCATGAGTAACCTAGGAAGTACGACTCCTTGGACGGTGATTTCTTTTTCAAAATGCGGGTCTTCGGAGTTTTTCATCCAATTGGTAAAAACCTTGATTTTGTAGATTCCACCGGGTGCATTTTGGTTGATGTTGAAATCACCTTTAAAGACTCCATTTTGGCGAACTAATGTCAATTTTCGTTCTACGCTTCCCCTAGGATTGATGAGTTCTGCATATACTACAGGACTTTGTGTGCTAGTGGTATTGTCTGCATTGGTCGGATACGCTTTAAACCAAATGTTTTCACCTGGTTTGTAAAGGGTACGATCTGTATGGACATACATTTTTTCTTGGGGTAGGATGTTGTTGTACATCCTATAGGTTTCGGAAATTTTCTTCTGAGCCGATTGTTGAGCCACTAGTGAAAAGGAGCAACAGATGGCAATCAGAATGAAATATAATTTTTTCATGGTTTGAATTGATTCTTTTAGAGAATTTGGAATTTAATGTTCCGGCTTCTCTCGACGACTTCTGTATTGAGTTCGAACTGTAAATTTGCTTGTATGATGCATTCCTTTTAATAAATGGTTGTAACCCGGTCTAAAAAAAAGGAGACTTAGTAGAAAGAAGTAGCGTTTTCATTTGCCGGAAGGCAAATTGTGTTTTTGAATCACCAAAAAAATACGGATATGGCCAGAAGAAAAAGAAGAATGACAGGTTTCGCTCGATTTGTAATATTCTTATTGCTTGTCATTCCCATTTGTTATGTGGGTGCTTCGTATATGAATGGCGAAGACGGTATCCAGAAAATCAAGGATAAGTTTAATAAAGAAAAAACTGTCGCCCCGAGTTCGGATTCGAACTCCGGAAATGTAAAAGTGATTTCTAGTGGAGGTAGTAGCAGTTCGACCTATGGCGGAGGTACATCTTCTAGTTCGTCTTCGTCTTCTGTTTCCGAATCCGAACTAGAATTGAAACGGGAGTTGGAAAGTTTGAAAAAAGAGGTGGAGGAATTGAAACGTTGGAAGGCAGAGATTGAGGCATCTCAATAGCAGTTCTAAATTTTTCTTTCTAGGAGGTCTTTGAGTGCAGGTATGAGTTCCGGAAACTTGAAAGTGAATCCTGAACCGATGATTTTGGAAGCATCTACTTTTGTTCCGGTGAGGACGATATCCGCCATTTCTCCCATAATCGTGCGTATAACGAAAGTCGGGACCGGTGCATATATGAAAGATTTGCCTTTGGCTTTTCCAATAGATTTTATCAATTGTTTGTTGGTCGCCGGATGGGGTGCGACGGCGTTGAATATTCCCGAAAGGGAATCTGTTCGGATAGCGTGAAGGAACATTCCGCAAAGGTCATCCATGTGAATCCATGAATACCATTGGTCACCTTTGCCGAACCAATTGCCCATACCGCCTTTGAAGGAGAGCATCATTTTTTCAAGTGCGCCTCCTTGTGAGGAAAGTACGATGCCGATTCTAAACACTACTGTCCTAACGCCTGTATTTTGAACTTCCTGAATAGCGTCTTCCCATTTGATGGTACACTCTGACAAAAAGCCTTTTCCGGCAGGTATGGATTCTTGGCAGATTTGATCTCCTTTTTCACCATAGATTCCGATTGCGGAAGCCGAAATGTATGAGTCGATTTGAAGATCTCCGGATTCGATTTTTTGTCGAATCAATTGGTTGCCTTTCACTCGACTTTCAATGAGAATGTTTTTTCTTTTTTGTGTCCACCTTCCCTCGGCGACGTTTCCTCCCGCTAAATTGATAAGAATGCTGTTCGGAGGAATGGAGGCGGTATCCATTTCTCCTTTTGTCGGATTCCAGTAAATACATTTGGTATCGGTTTTTCGGTTAGTATCGCGGCTCAACCAAGAGACGGTGTAACCTTCTTGTTTGAGGATTCGGGTGAGCCTTTGCCCGACCAGCCCTGTACCGCCCGCAATGATTATATTTTTCATAAAAGCCAATTGGTTTTTAACCAAACAAAGGGAAATGGTGAATGTTCAGCCTTTTATGGATGTGGTTTTGAGTATAAGTAACTAAATTAGTGTTTTCAAATTCGACGTCAATACCAAATTAGAATAATTTACTAGCCATGAAAATCTTATCTCGCCTTATTCCTTTCGTTTTCTTAGTTGCAATTTTAGCCTTTTTTTCGAACTGTAACGGAGATGCAACTTCCGGACCGACGGAGATTAGTCCTGAAAAAGTATCGGTTCATTTGCTTGATGACATCAATGGTGTGAACTTTCAAACTTCCCGTGGAGCGGGTTCTACTATCGTCTCTTTCAATACGCATCAGTCGATGTATCAGATGGATCCCAAAACGTATGAAATGATTCCGGTTCTGGCAAAGGAAAAGGGAACGGTAAGGGTCGAAAACGATACGATGAAAATCGACTTTGAGATCCGCCCGGAAGCTTCATGGGACAATGGTGATCCGATAACTGGTCATGATTTGGTGTTTACCGCCAAGTTGATATTGGCTCCCAAAACCAATAACAAACGTTTTCGTTTGGCGGTGGATTACATCGATGATATCCTTGTCGATGAAGCGAATCCAAAGAAATTCACAGTGGTGTGTAATCGCAAATATTTCTTAGCAGAAACTTCCTTGGCCAATAATTTGTCCTTCTTTCCGTCCTACGTTTATGACCCGGAGGGGATTTTGAAAAAATATTCCTTTAAACAACTTGCCGATCCCGAGCAATCGAAAAAGTTGAATGAAGATGAAGAATTGATACGTTTCGCGGAAGCGTTCAATTCTGACAAGTTCAGGTCGGAGGTGTGTGTGGGTTCAGGGCCATATGCTTTTGATCGATGGGAAAAAGGACAAAAAGTGGTTTTGAAGAAGAAGGAGAATTGGTGGGGACAAAAGGTCGATGCCAAGTTGCGTGAGAATCCTTGGTTTCAAGCTTCCCCAAAAGAAATCGTCTTTACTGTCGTAAATGATGAAACGGCTGCTGTCAATGCTTTACGTGGGGGTGATTTGGATGCGATGCAGGCGGTTCCTCCTAGGGATTTCGTGACCAAATTGGGGCAAGATGACTTGTTCAAAGAAAAGAATTATATGTTTACTCCACCGATATTTTTCTATGACTTTATCGCTATCAATCTAAAGGATGAGCGCTTTAGTGATGTGAGGGTCAGAAAGGCATTCGCGCATTTGATGGATGTGGAGAAGTTGATTGAATCCGAGTTGGAGGGCTTGGGGCAACGAGTGAATTCTTTCGCTCACCCGACAGCTAAGGCGTTGCAAAATGATGAGTTGACGGTATATGAATACAATTTGGACAAAGCCAAGGCCTTATTGGCGGAAGCCGGATGGGGAGATGATGACAAGGACGGTGTATTGAATAAAGATATTCGTGGTAAGGAAGCCGAAATGAAATTGACGATTATGGCTAACCAAGGAAACTCAAGGAGGGAAACTACTTGTTTGTTGTTCAAGCAAGCTGCTGAAAAAGTAGGGGTGGAGGTTGAAGTGAAATTAATCAATTTTAATGATTTGATGGATGCGGCGAGAACACAGGATTTTGATTTGTTGATTACTGGTGTCGTCGCTTCACCTTCGGAGACCGATCCAATTCAGAGTTGGCACAGTTCGTCTATTGGCAAATCCGGCAACTATTCCGGCTATATATCCGAGGAGGCGGATGCGTTGATTGATGAAATCCGTTCTACGTGGGAGTTTGACGATCGTATTCCTTTGTATCGAAAATTGCAGCAACGTATCAATGATGACATGCCGGTCGTATTTTTGGTGACCAAGGACAATACGGTTTGTGTTAGTAAAAAATACTTCAATGCTTATGGTACGGGACTTCGATCCGCTGTACATCCCTCAGGTTTTAAATCCATGTCCGCCCAGTAGATGTAGTAACCATTTTTCAAATTTGAATGTATGTTAGCCTATATCATTAGGCGGATTTGGTTGTTTTTTCCGACCTTAATTGTCATTTCATTGGCGATTTTTTGGTTGTATGTCAATGCCCCATATGATCCTGCCGAGGATGAACTCAAGCAAGAAGAGGGGGAGGTCACATTTATGGATCGTGTGGGTTATGAACGTGAATATGATAGAATAAGAAGGAAATTCGATTTGGATATTCCTTCTTTTTATATTTCATTGAATTCCCTTTCGGAAACGGATACTTTATATAAAATCAGAGGTAAAAAATACCGGCAGACTTTGTCGAGATTGTCTTATCGGTGTGGCGATTGGACTAGGGTAGCGGAATACAAATCAAACTTGGAAGCCTTAGAGGGAGACCTTTACCGGATGTCGGTAGATAGTTTGACACGAAAGCCGCTGGCGTTATTGAAAGACCATGTCCGGGATTTGAAAAAATACCATGATTATGAAAATCTATCCGCTGTCATCGGAAAGATAGAGGAACGGGTCACCCTTGACTCAGCTGTTATGGGGTTGACACCCCGTCATGAATCTTTGTCGACCTCTTTCGAGAACATGCGTTCTACCGGTGCTTGGTGGAACAATTATATTCCCAAGTTGACTTGGAATGGAAGAAATAACCGTTACCACAATTGGATGGGCGGGTTCATCTTTTTCGATTTTGGCGATTCTTATCGGGGCGGTACGGTAAATTCTTATTTCAAAGGGAAGTTTCAACCGACACTGACCCTGAGTTTGATTTCTTTGGTCATCACTTTTGTTTTGTCTATTTTCTTAGGAGTAATTTCTGCCATGTACAAGGGGCGATGGCCGGATTATATGATTTCGGGTATTTTATTCGTGCTGTATTCCTTGCCTAGTTTTTGGGTGGCGATTGTACTGGTGTTTTATTTTGCGAATCCGAATTATTTGCACTGGTTTCCGACTTATGGCCTAGGAGATGATTATAATCTTTCTTGGTGGCAAGCACCGTTCTTAAATTGGAACCATTATATTCTTCCTCTGATTTGTTGGACTTATGGTGGCTTGGCGATACTGACTCGTCAGGTACGTCGAAGCATGGTGCAAACTCTGAATCAAGACTTTATCCGTACCGCTAAGGCCAAGGGACTTTCCGTTTGGAGAGTAGCGTTCAAACACGCCCTTCGAAATTCCTTGATCCCCATCATTACTATTTTCGGGAGTGCTTTACCATTGTTAATTGCCGGCTCCATTGTGCTAGAAGAAATATTTACTATCGGTGGTATGGGGCAATTGCTTTATAGGTCGGTTGCCGGTAATCCGGATTTCCCGGTGGTGTTCACCATTATCATGTTAATGGCCTTTGTGACGATGTTGAGTTACCTGATTGTGGACTTACTATATGTTTGGGCTGACCCAAGGGTGAAATTGACAAAAAAACAATGATGGGCGATGCTAAAGACATATTAGCGGAGAGTCCTTCTTTATCTAAAATCATCTTTAGAAGATTTTGGTCGAAATGGTATAACAAACTACTTCTCGGCCTGTTGTCAATAATGGTGTTCATCACCATTTTCGCGGACTTTTTGGCCAATAACCGCCCTTTGTATTGTGTGCATCAAGGTGAAACCCATTTTCCGGTGTATTTGGAATATAAACAATGGATATTCGATACGCCAAGACCGGATGCGTTTTTGAATGATGACTGGAAGTCCGTTGATTATGAAAAGGCCATTTGGCCTTTGGTCGCCTATAAATCCGGAGAACTGGATATAGATAATATGGGATTCGTCGCTCCGGGTAAAGGCAAGAAATCGTCCGATAACTGGAAGCCTCATTTGCTAGGGACGGATAGGAAAGGTCGAGATGTCGCTTCAGGGATGATTCATGGTACCCGGGTGGCGCTTTTGATAGGTTTGATAGCTATGTTTATCGCATTTATCATTGGTGTTTTGCTAGGAAGCATGGCCGGTTATTATGGTGATAATGGAATTCATGTTTCGCGTGTACGGGTTATTTTAAATGTAATCGCGATTCCTTGGGTCTATTTTTGGGCTTATTATGTTCGAAGGTTCGCATTGGCGGATGCAGCTGCAAACGGGCCTTTTTTCTTTCTGGGTGAACTTTTTATTTCCCTTGTTATTTTGTTCTTGGTCTTCGGTGTCGCTCATTTGTTAGCAAGCATAATAGAACGGATTCCCCGACTAGGAAACAAGAAGCCGTTTCCTTTGGATAGTTTGATAATGCGTGGTATTGAAGTGGTTTCCACCATGCCGACCATTGTTTTGGTGTTGGCTGTCGTATCCATTGTCAGTCAATCGCTATTTTGGGTCATGGCAACTATCGGTCTCGTAGGATGGACGGGAATCGCCCGGCTCATTCGAGGAGAATTGATGCGTATTCGGGAGTTGGGGTATATCGAAGCGTCCAGAGCTTTGGGCTTTTCTGAAATTCGGATTATGTGGCGTCACGCCATCCCGAATGCATTGGGTCCCGTGTTGATTCATACTGCTTTCGGAATCGCCGCTGCGGTCTTGATAGAGGCCTTCCTTTCATTCTTGGGAATAGGTTCTTCTGCCGATATGATGACTTGGGGTAAATTGCTCAAACAGGCCAAGGGAGAAATGGAGGCTTGGTGGGTGGCTTTGTTTCCGGGAGGGGCTATATTTGTCACTGTCACCCTATTCAATCTAATAGGCCAAGGAATCATGTCCGCCATGAATCCGGATGAAGGATAGAAGTATTTATTAATTCAACATAACCAACGATCATGAAACGTATTCCGATTTTATTTATATTACTGGGATTCCTAGTATTTATTTCTTGTAATCCTGCCGAGACTACGGATAACTCCGGAGACACGACAGAACCGGCGCCTGCACCGGAAGCTTCCATTGAAAAACCCAAGCCGACTAAGGCCGGATATCAAGCGGGTGATATGGTAGAAGATTTTTCTTTGAAAAATGTTGATGGCTCTATGGTGTCATTGGCCTCTCTCGGTGATGATGTAAAAGGAGCTGTAGTGGTGTTTACATGTAATACTTGTCCCTACGCGGTGAAGTATGAAGACCGCTTGGTCAATTTGAGCAAAGAAACGAAGGCCAAAGGTTATCCGATGTTGGCCATCATGCCCAATGATTTGACCGTAAAACCAGATGATAGCCTGGATAAAATGAAAATTCGGGCAGAAGAAAAGGGTTTCGATTTTCCTTATATCATTGATGAAGGCCAGGAGATTTATCCCAAATTCGGAGCCACCCGTACTCCTGAGGTTTTCTTATTGCAAAAAACGGATGAAGGATTCAAGCTGGCATACAGCGGAGCCATTGATGACAATCATGAAGACGCCTCCGCCGTTAAAGTGAATTATGTAAATTCTT
>JAHDCE010000177.1:0-4215 GCA_020630045.1 Saprospiraceae bacterium
TTCCATCGCAAAGAACAGTATTTTACTAGGAGTGATTCAGTTCATGAAAACAGAACGATTAGTAGAATCAGGAGGATGTTCCGACGGTAAATCTTTCTAACAGTCGCTGTAAAAGAGCTTCATAAAAGTGGGCAGATATTTATTCCACGACGCTAAATGGTTGAAATAGCAAAAGAGCGGGGTAGAAATTGCCAAACAAAATCATTTCAAGTATATTTACCACTTCGCTCTCTGATGGAAGTGGTCGATTAAATCGGAACAATTCCACAAAACATACTTAACCACTCCGGGCTTTACCGGAACAATATTACTCAACATGAAAGTCGAACAACGAATTTGGACATCCAAAAAAGGATGGGAAACAAAGGGGGGGGATTTGCCGGAAGGTAAAGCGCTCGTATTTGCATTCGGAAGCCGTGAAGTCATGGAAAATGAATCGCTCATTAATGAATTGCTTGCTTTTTATCCCAAAGGAGATGTCATCATGAACTCTACATCCGGAGAAATATTGGGAGACAGCGTTTATGATGATTCATTAGTAGTAACTGCGATTCATTTTGAAAAAACAACTTATGAGGTGTTTTCTGTAGACATTAAAGAAAATGCACAATCTTCAGCATGTGGTGAAAAAATTGCAGCTGCATTGGCTAAGGACGGACTGAAACATGTCTTGGTTATTTCCGATGGTGGTTTAGTGAATGGTAGCGAACTTTCAAAATCCTTGAATGACCATTTGCCGGAAGGCGTAACTACTACAGGCGGATTGGCGGGCGATGCGGCTCGTTTTGAAAAAACATATGTAGGGTGGAACGGAGCTCCCCGCCAAGGTCAAATACTGGGTGTGGGATTGTATGGTGAAGCTATCGAAGTCGGATATGGTTCAGTTGGAGGATGGGATCCATTCGGTACACGTAGAAAGGTGACCAAGTCAGATGGAAATGTTTTGTATGAGTTGGATGGGAAATCTGCTTTAGAACTATATAAGCTGTACTTGGGAGATATGGCCAAGGAGCTACCCGGCGCCGCACTTCGTTTTCCTCTGAGCCTTTCTACAGGCGAGGACGAAAAAAGTTTGGTTCGCACAATCTTGTCCATAGATGAAGAATCACAAAGTATGACCTTCGCCGGGGATGTACCCGAAGGAGCGACCGTACAGTTGATGAAGGCGAACTTCGATAAGTTGATAGACGGTGCATATGAAGCCGCCGAATCCGGATACGGAACAATCAGCAAGACGGGGAAAAAACCTGAACTCGCTTTGCTCATTAGCTGTGTAGGAAGGAAGCTGGTATTGGATCAAAGAATAGATGAAGAAATAGAAAGCGTGTTGGAAATCATAGGAGATGATGTACCGGTCTCCGGATTTTATTCTTATGGTGAACTGGCACCCTTCGCCGGCTTCAGCAGTTGTCGATTACACAACCAAACAATGACCATCACCCTCCTTGGAGAGAATGTATGAATAGGTTATTAAAACGACAGATAAAACGCCATCTGGGAGCGGTAGAGGATTTGACTCCTGAGATGAAAGAATTCGTCGAGGCCGTAGCACGTTCATATCGACATTATGAAGAGGATAAAAAACTCTTGGAACGGTCTATGGATATCAGTTCGGTAGAATTGGAAGAATCCAACGGACAACTCATAGAGCAAGCCCAGCGACAACAACAAATATTGGAACGTTTAAAGTCCTCCTTAAACACGCTATTGTCTACTGAGGATCCGGTCGAAAACCCGACGGCATTCATCCGCAATGAAGATGATGTACTGCGTATCATTGATTATATAGAAATCCAGTCCAAGCAAATCAAAGAAACCGAAGGGGAATTGCTAAAGGTTCAGCATTTCATTGATCAGGCGAATGACGCTATCCAAGTGATGGATAAGGACGGACGATTGGTGTTTGCGAATGACAAAGCGGTGAATTGGTTAGGAGGCAGCAGGGAAAGGACTTATGGACAATTTGTTTTTGAAGTCGATTCCAAATTTGAAAATAAATCCGAATGGGAAAAGGTTCTCGAACAATTGAAGCTGGAAAATCCCTGTTTGGTCGAGAGTAGGCAAAAAAGGCAAAACGGTCGCTACTTTCCCGTTGAAATGAGCATGAAACATGTAAGTCTTAGTGGAGAAGAATACGTGATTATGGCCGGCCGCGACGTGACCTCCCAAAAAGACTTGGTATTGAAATTGACTCGGGCAAATGAGGAGCTGGAAAATTTTGCATATATCGTTTCACATGATTTGAAAGCCCCTATCCGGGGTATAGCGACAATCATCGCTTGGTTGCTAGAAGACTATAAGGATAATCTGGATGCCGAAGGACAGAACTTGCTTGGCCTTATGGACAAACGGATTAACCGGATGCAAAACTTGGTGGAAGGGATTCTGAAATATTCCCGCGTAGGGAAAACCGATATTGAAAAAGAAAATGTCGATACGGGGGCATTGGTAAGGGATATTATTGACTCTATCTCCCAAGAAAAGCCAATCGGATTGCATATGCCCAACAATATGCCTCTTGTATATAATAGCCCGATTGCCTTACGGCAAATCTTTCAGAACTTTATCAGTAATGCCATTAAGTATAATGACAAAGACACTTGTGTGATAACGATTAAGTGGAAAAACCAAAAAAACAAATGGCTGTTTTCCGTCAAGGATAATGGTCCGGGGATAAGCCCGGCTTATCATCAAAAAATATTTAAAATATTTCAAACCTTACAAGCGCGTGATTCATTTGAGAGTACCGGAATCGGCCTATCCATCATTCAGAAAATCATTAAAAATAATGGTGGTGATGTCTGGGTGGAGTCCGAAGAAGGAAAAGGCGCCGAATTTTTATTTACCTTAGAGAAATAAATATCTGCCGGCCCAAAGGGGCGAAAGCGGATAAGTATCCATGAATTTGAGACATTGAGAAAACGAATTCAAAATTAGAACATCGCACCACTATGGATATTTCAACTAAAACAATCTTACTCGTCGAAGATGATGAGATTGATATCATGACCGTAAAAAGAGCGGTCAAAAAACTAAATGTGACCAATCCCCTAGCGGTCGCAAATAATGGCGAAGAAGCCATTCAGTACCTGGAAGATCATATCGACGATTTACCGGGCATCATCCTATTGGATATCAATATGCCAAGGATGAACGGCCTTGAGTTTTTAGGCGTCATCAAAAAAGACGAACGCTTTATCCGTATTCCGGTAATTGTTTTGACCACATCGAAGGAGCATCAAGATAGGTACGAATCCTTTAATCTTAATGTGGCAGGCTATATGGTTAAACCGGTGGATTTCGCCGACTTTACCAAAGTAATCGGGATCATCCATAAATATTGGTCTACGAGTTTATACCCGGATTAAATGTATACCGATAAGGTGATACGAGATAAGGAAATACGAATGTGTTTCCTTGAATTCCTATGTCCGAAATGTTAATACATAAGAAAATTAGGTATCGAGCTTGTTAATACTTAATTTTCTTATGTATATTGTGGCATGGAATCAAAATTAATCAAAGGAACATTACAAACCATCATCCTAAGCCTTTTGGAAAAAGAGGGGAGGATGTATGGATATGAAATCACTAAAAAAGTTCGGGATTTATCCGCCGAACAAATATTGCTGACGGAAGGCGCATTGTATCCAGCACTCCACAAGCTAGAGGCAGAAGGTTATTTGCTAGTAGAAAAAGTGCCGGTAGGCAAACGGGTGCGCAAGTATTATACCCTCAGCCCCCAAGGAAAAAAAGCGGCGGCTCGCAAAACCGGAGAATTCGAAGAATTCGTCCAGGCCATGTATCTCGTATTGCGTTTACAACCCAAAACCTGATGTTATGAAAACAATATCAGATACGCAATACGAATATATCATTTCCCGACTATCGGAACACCGATTCCTATATGATGATGTACGGGAAGAAATACTTGACCATATATGTTGCCAAATCGAGCAGGCGATGGAGGAAGGAGCTCATTTCTCCGAAGCATGTTCGAAGGCGTTTCACACATTCTCCATGGAAGAATGTGTGGATATCGACAATCATAAATTTGAATTAGACAATCAAAAAAAGAAAAATCGTATGAAAATCATAATTGCAATATTTGCTAGTATATTATTGGGTGTAGGAGGTGTTTCTTATTTCAATATGAATTCAGGGGAATCTCCTTCTGATATAGTATTGGAAAGTGAAATAAAAACGCCGGAAAAA
>JAHDCE010000177.1:4315-7735 GCA_020630045.1 Saprospiraceae bacterium
AAACGCCGGAAAAACCAATGCTCGTTCCTGCAAAAGAAAGTGACCCACCATCCATTTGTCCCATTCCCGGTAATCCGAAAGTGGTAGGGAAATTTGGTCCTAGGTTTCATCCAATTCATAGGGTGAAAAAAATGCATAAAGGAATCGACTTTAAAGTGCCGATAGGTACGCCGGTAGTAGCCCCTGCCGACGGAAAGGTTATAGCCGTTGTCACTAAAAAAACAGGATACGGGAAATACATTAAAATCAAACACGATGAAAACTTTATCACATTATATGCGCACTTGTCAGCGTTTAATGTAAAACGAGGTGATATCGTAAAGCAAGGCCAGCAAATAGGAAGCACAGGGAATTCCGGTTCTTCTACTGCGCCGCACTTGCATTATGAAGTCATTCGAAATGGAAAGGAAGTCGACCCGAAAGAATACTTATAGAGAGATCTTCATCGTGTATTAAAATGGATATTAGATGTTGTCATAACATCTAATATCCATCAAAAAAAAATGGCAGTGCAGCCCCGTACAAAACCCAAGTCAACCAATTACTACTTTCAAAACTGAATCGAGGATTTGAAATATCTTTCCGATTTGAAGTTTCATCTTTGATGAAATAACTTTGAACTTTTTCCTTTGATCTTTCAACTTTAAACTTTCAGCTTTGAAGTTAAAATTATATATGGAAAAAATGCTTTTCTAACCCTAAAGCGGGGAATTGAGTTCAGGTTTTTCGCACTGACATTTTATCTTGCAGTTTGCTAGTGTTCAGTTGAATAACTAGTCCTCTATTTCAATATAAGTCAATGCGTTTATTTCGGATAAGACGGCATCGACTTCTGTTTCGAATTCATCTATCTCCTCTTGCATCTTAGTTGTGGTTTCTTCAATTTTCAAGGGGTCTACGAGGTGGTACCTGTTTCTTTTGAGGTAAGGTTCGGTGATGGCGATAGCGTCCCCGTCATTAATTTTCACATTGTCTTTTTGTAGGGCGGCTTCGGCGAGTCTTAGGGCGTTATCTTCGACCTTTTTATTTTTTTCTTCTATGCGGACTTTCGCTTGGTTGTGCTTCTTGGTTAATTCATTGACCAATTGCTTTTTTATTTCAATAATACGCTTAAAATTAATAGCGTCGGCAATGGTATAATGTTGTCCGGCGATTTCCACTTCCGTTTCAATATTAGCTTTAACAATGGCTGACTTGATTAGGTTTTTTCTAGTGATTAAGTCCTGGATGGATTGAAACTTAGACTGGGCTTGTTTGATGAAATCTTCCTGTTGGTAATATTCATCTACGAGCTTTCCTTCTTGCATGATTCCACTCGGAAGTATGAGGAGGATGCTCTTGTTGATTTTTGAGTCAAGGAGCTTTAATTCTGCAAGCCCTCTGTGAATCGTCATCTTGGTAGGCATAAAATGATTTTTATTTAAATATCATTGAAGTGACGATAATAGAAATACTTAAATCAATAGAAAAGGTTCCGATGGTGTAAAAAAAACCGCTATTCTTTTTTAGAACAGCGGTTTCATATTGAATTAGTTGCTAGGAATTATCGATAAACTAATCTAGGAGTTTGTGAATTGTTTACGCCTCTTCAGCTCCCGCATCAGCTTCGGCGGCCATAGCGGCGGCAAGGATTTTTTTCAATTCCTTATCAATATAATAAAGACTCTGGCCTCCTTCTCCAATCAATTTGATTTTATCTAAAATCGTACGGGCCTGATTTTCTTCTTCCCGTTGTTCCTCGACATACCATTGCAAGAATTGAAGTGTGGTATAATCGTTTTCAGCGTAGCAAATACCAAGCAATTTATTGATAGAAGCCGTTACCTTTTTTTCATGCTCATATACCAACCTGAATACCTCTTGTACAGATTCGAATTCGATAGGAGGTTGCTCAAGCCCCGGAGTAATCGGGAAACCATCCACTTCGCTCAGATAGTGGAATATTTTGAGCATGTGCTCTCTTTCTTCCTCCGATTGATTGTGTAAGAATGCAGCCGCGCCTTCCATGCCTTCACGGTCGCACCAAGAAGCCATCGCTAAATAATATTGCGAAGCATAACCCTCCAATGCGATTTGGTGGTTCAATGCCTTTTCCATGTTCTCTGATATCATAATCCAATTAATTTTACCCAAAAGTAAGGGTGTCTGATGAATAGAATATGGTAAAACACCTTCTAGAGCTAAAAGTTGCCCGGATTTTCCAAATTCGTAATTGGATTAAATCTAATTTCCTAGTACTTTTTGCTAGGAAATAGCATTCGTTATCGCATAAGGATAAATGATTTCCGAAAGGAATAATCCCTCCGATGGAGCCGACAATGCTTGTTTCAACGGAGTTTGCCGCTCCATTGCCGAACGCAAAGTCTCTATGTCCAATTTTCCGATTCCCACATTAATACAAGCTCCTACGATAAGCCGCACCATCCCCCGTAAAAAACGATTCGCTTTGACATGATACACCCAATGCGAATCACTGATTTTCTCCCATTCCGAACGCATCATGATACAATTCATCGTCTTAGCGTCCGAATGCGTTTTACAGAAAGGAGCGAAAGCATCATACCCCGACAAAAGAGCGGCGGCTTCCTGCATTTTTTCAAAATCCGGTTGATGTGCATTGCGATAATGCGTAGCTACTTCTTGACGAAATGGATTTTTCTCGAATATCAAATGATATTCATAACTACGCTCCTGGGCATCGAATCGGGTATGCGCTTCATCATGCATTTCAAAAATCCCCTTGATCAAAATGTCTTTTCCCAAGTATTTATTGAGTCTTGCGACGAACTGTTTGGGAAATTTTCCGCCAAAATCGAAGTGGGCGAAATAGTCAGAGGCATGCACACCGGCATCCGTCCGCCCGCATCCGGTGATTTCTATTGCTTGACGCAAAATGAGGGACAGACCATCTTCGATGGTCTGTTGGATAGTGCCGCCTTCCGGCTGACGTTGCCAACCGCGAAATCGAGTTCCGTTGTATGCCAATCGGATGAAGTATCTTTTTGTTTTCAAATCCATATATTTACAGGCACAATATCCGAAAATGGAATTAAAGTTCAATCTGACCAACAAAGAACTCACCGATTTTCACCTCTTTGTTTCTTGGGGCGCCCCTTGGCATCGGCAGCGTAGGAGGCGGATTTCAGTATTGGTACCCGTAGCATTCGGGCTCCTCGCGCTCGCACTCGCACTAGAAGGAGCCGGTTATATTCTGGCGGGTAGCTTAGCAGTGGTGGGTATCGGATGGTTTTTTCTCTATGACCGACTCATGGTCAAACAGCTAGAAACTTACGCCAAAGCTTTTTACAACAATGCGGAAAACGAACGTTATTGGACGGAACACCAATATCGGATTTCCGAGCAAGGCATTTTACTAAGGAACGAATATGTCGAAACCGTCATGAAATGGAAAGCCATAAC
>JAHDCE010000178.1 GCA_020630045.1 Saprospiraceae bacterium
TCGTGTGTTGGAACAGTTGTGGTACTTGTGGTGTCACCGCTACGGATGGAGACATCACTTTCAAAGTAGACATGAATGAATACGGACTCGCAGCGGGAGATATCGCTTATGTCAACGGTTCTTTTAACGGATGGTGCGGTACTTGTAATCCGATGGATGATTCTGACGGAGACGGTGTTTGGGAACTTACCATTCCGGATTTACCACTAGGTACCATTGAATACAAATTCACAGTTAATGGTTGGACAGTAGAAGAAACATTAACGGAAGGAGATCCTTGTACCTCTACCATTGACGGATTCACCAATAGAACACTCGATATTACAGGTGATAGAGTCCTTGATGTCGTGTGTTGGAATAGCTGTAACGCTTGTGGCATCACATCAACTGAAGGAGACATTACTTTCCGTGTGGACATGAATGAATATGGGCTCGCAGCCGGGGATATCGTTTATGTGAATGGTTCATTTAACGGATGGTGTGGTGGATGTAACCCGCTGGACGACTCCGACGGAGATGGTGTTTGGGAGGTTACCATTCCGGATTTACCGACGGGTACCATTGAGTACAAGTTCACTGTCAACGAATGGACAGTTGAAGAGATTTTTGAACCGGGAGGATCATGTACCTCGACCATTTCCGGATTTACTAATAGAACACTAGAAGTAACCGGTGACCAAGTATTAGATGTCGTTTGCTGGAACAGTTGTGATGCTTGTGGAGTGACAACACCGACTGCTGATATTACCTTCCGTGTAGACATGAACGAGTTCGGATTAATAGCCGGTGATATCGTTTACTTGAACAGTTCATTCCTAGGCTGGTGTGGCACTTGTGCTCCAATGGATGATTCCGATGGAGATGGCGTTTGGGAATTAATGATTCCGGATTTAGGATTGGGTGTTATCGAATATAAGTTCACAATCAACGGGTGGGCTGTTGAGGAAACCTTTACAGAAGGCGACCCTTGTACTTCCACCATTGATGGATTTACCAATAGAACACTTGAAATCACGGGCGACCAAGTTTTGGATGCGGTTTGTTGGAACAGTTGTGAAGCTTGTGTACCGACACCGACAGGTGACATTACTTTCCGTGTGGATATGACTGACTATGGTTTGGCTGCCGGTGATATTGTATATGTCAATGGTTCATTCAATAGTTGGTGTGGTACTTGTGCTCCGATGGATGACTCTGACGGAGACAATGTTTGGGAACTAACGATTAATGACATGGATTTCGGAACGGTTGAATATAAATTCACCATCAATGGATGGAGTGCGGAAGAAGAGCTAGAGGATGGAGCCTCTTGTACTTCCACTATCGACGGATTTACGAACAGGACGTTAGAAATTGCAGGCGACCAAGTTTTGGATGCGGTTTGTTGGAACAGTTGCGAAGCTTGTGTTTCTTCAGGAATCGAAGATTTGGAATCTATCAATTCATTTGAGATTTCACCGAATCCTGCATCAGAAACTGTATATGTACAGCTTTCAGCTCAAGGAAATCCAACCGGTACAATCAGTATCGTTGATGCATTGGGTAGAACCGTTTCCATTGACAGATATGAATTCGGAATGAATACGACTACTTCAATAGATGTTTCTCAATTGACGAGTGGAATCTATTTTGTAGTCCTTCAAACAGAAGAAGGCATTGCTTCACAGAAGTTACTGGTGGAGTAAGACATAGAGAGTTTAACAACAAGTATTTTAGCGTGTTGGGATGTTCCTTCGGGAGCATCCCTTTTTTTATCCGATGTCCATGATAAAATCGGTCAAATTGACTTGGGTGTCAATATTGAGTTTTTTGCGCAAGCGGTATCTTGAAACCTCTACGCTCCTTGTCGTTATATTCAATAAAGTCGCAATTTCTTTGGAAGATAAGTTCATTCTTAAAAAGACACAAAGCTTGTAGTCCTTTGTGGTCAGTTGCGGATATTGTTCGCGGAGATTTTGGATAAAATCCGTATGTACTTGATCAAAGTATTTTTCGAAATGATTCCAATTTTCATCCAAGCGCAAATCTTGATCGATTTTTCGAATCACCTTCCCTATTTGGTCTTTGATTTCGTTGTTCTGCTTCGATTTTTGAATTTTTAATAGCTCGTCTTTAATCTTGGAAAGCATCTCCGTTTTTTGAACCAGATGCATAGTGGACGAGGCCAATTCTTGGTTTTTAAAACTAACTTCATCCTTTAATTTTTCATTGCGGAGCCGCATGACCTTCTCCTCGGATTCTTTCACCTTTTCGGTAAATATTTTTTCTTTATCCTCCAGCTTTTGTCGCTGAACCTCCTTAAGACGACGAGTTTGTTGTTGGTGCCGTATCCTAGGAATTTGCCACAACAAGAACAAACAAAAAACAGCTAGGAATCCGAACAATGCCTTCGCCCAATTAGTGCTGTACCAAGGAGCTAAAATTTCAAATGAAAATGAAATCGGCTCGGACAATTCCCCTTCCGCATTTTTTGAGCGGACAAAAAAGGTATAATCACCATAAGGAAGATTCGTGAAAGTCCGCATGGCTTCAAAACTATCATCCGACCAATTCTCCTCATACCCATCCAGCTTCGTGGAAAAGGTGATGTTTTTCAAATCACTAAAATAATTCGAAGCATACTTGAATCGAATACTGTTTTGAGCATATTGAATGGCTACTCCCTGTTTTCCCTTTTCCCCGAAAGGAGTACTCAATCCATTGTAAATAATGGAATCCAAGGACGGAGAAATCGAGATTTGGTGAATAACCGTATTGAAACTCGGCCGGCCTTCACTTTTCGCTCCGACTCGATATTCAATGAAACTGTTCTCCGTTCCAAACAGAACCATTTCCTTTGAAAATGGATAAATGTGTTGGAAGTGTTCCGCTAATCTTCCTTCTAGTTCGGGTAAATATTTCTTTTTGATTTGACCGGAGGTCAAAAACGCATTCAAATCTACAAATCCGACCCTTTTGCGATCCACAAACCACAACCTACCGAAATCATCCTGGATGAGTCGTTTGAGATTAGCATCGGTTCCGAACAGTTCATTCAACACATCATCAGGCACGATTTTGCCTTGAGATTTATCATATTTAAAAATGCCTTTTTCGGTAGTAAATACCATTTGTCCGTTGATGGAAAAAACATTGATATCTATATCACTGGGAAATCCGTTTTCGCCATTGAAATGAACGACCTCCCCTTCAAAATCCAAACTTTTTCCAGGTAACCGGAACACTCCTTTGTAATCATGACTCACCCAAATATAATCGCCGTCCTGTTCGATGAACCTAGCAGATTCTTTAAAAGGAAATAGAATGGAGTCCGGCTTGTCTCCGAAGACATTAACGCCAAAGTATGTCCCTTCAATAAGATTGTTTTCAACGCCATTCAACGGACGGACAATCCATGACCCCGCTCCTTTCCTGATTGGTAACAATCCTTTATCCAATATTTTAAAAAAGCCTTCGTGATGATGTAAAAACAATTCGTCATCTACTTGGGACAAATTCCAGCACAAGCCCTCGGAACCCGGCACCAATTCGAATTCACCGTCAGACAATTCGTCCTTTTCTGTTGCTTCGGTACAGTATAATCCCAAGTTGGTGGCCAAGTACAATCGATCATTAAAAATCCGAGCGGCATAGCCGATGAGTTCCTGCCCGGGATTAGGATATATGGCACGGAAAGGCTCTCCGATTTTCACATAATTGATACCGTTTTCCAAACCCACCCAAAGGTTCTCGAATTGGTCGAAATATAAATCTTGTATGGAATTACTTTTTAAACCTTTGTCCTTATTGACATGAAGTTTTACCTGACCGTTTTCATCAATGATATATACACCACCGGAGACTGTTCCTAGGACGATACGACCATTTTTATCTTCGACGGCAACTTTGATGAACTCCCTTTTCAATTGGGAATCCACTTCGGTTTTGAATGGATTCACCTCTCCACCTACCCAATGGAACAACCCCTCTTTCCAGGTGGAAACCAATAAACCGTTTTGCCATTTCACAATGGCGGATACTTCTTTGTTTTTAAAAAATGTTCCTCCTTCCGGAGAAATAAGTTCTTCTCCTTCCGTTGATATGATTCCCTTTTCCCGATCACAAATAAAAAAATTTCTGCCCAGGTAGAAAATTTGATCAATCGAAGCCCCTGATTTAAAAGCCTTAATTTTACCGGTAGAATAATCCCAATAAAAAACCCGTAATAATGATTTAAAATAAACTCCGTTATCAGAAAGTCGAATGGCTCTTATATCGCTAAAGTTCTTTTCTTCTTCAGGAACTGCTCCTTTCAATGACGTGTACTTCAACGCCCCTTTTTTATCAGGTAAAAAGTAGCCGAAATCTCCTTGACCTCCTACAAAAATGGAATCACCTCGATTGATGGCGATAGACAATACTTGAGTTTTATTATCTATAGGAAAAAGATCGAAGTTCAACCCGTCGAACCGGAGCATACCTTCACTGTTGGCAATATATAAATTACCGGTTTGGTCTTGGGCAAAACCGCGATTCGCTTGTCCCGCCCGATAATCCACTTTCTGGTACACGTCAATATAAGGAACACGAGTAGCGCTTGATTTGAAGTTACAAGCCATCATTCCCAACACAAGGAACATCGTCCGAACCCATATGTTTCCGCCTACTCGGCAAACGGAGTCTTCCTTCTTCAATTCCATAAGACCAAAGTAAGGAATTCATTTACTTTTCCCAATATCCTTTTAGTAAAGAGTCTCTAATTAAGTACCCGTCCAAAAGTAATCATATCGTCCATGCGGCGGATTTTCGCAGTAGGCTGCGTTGTGAAAATCCTTGCGTAGCTAGGCTATGCGCGGTTTTCACGCCTTGCCTACCACAAAAACCCACTCGCCTGTATCTATACATTACTTTTGACCGAGTACTTAAGCTCACTATATGGTTTTCAACTTCTTCTTTTCTATGGCTTCCGAGATGTATTTAATAAAAGCACCATCATCACTAATTTCTTCCACTGACGGTGTGTATATCTTTTGCATTTTTTCAAAATTCAAACCCACATAATCATGGATACCGGGTTGGGTTTTAATTCCTACCCTGTATTTTTTGCCACTCAAAGAGGCGTCTTTGTCTAAATAAATAATATTCTCCAAGGGAATCCTGTATGAATGAAGCCGAGTGGTTCCGGTCTGTATGTATAATGCCTCATCAGTCAATAAATATTCCGTCCCATTCAATCCTTTGTAGAACAGCGTCATCCCCCTTAAAATTTTGAATAAAGGTATTGCCGTAATAATAATTGTTACAAAACCGATACCTGTCGGCCCTTTTACTGTAAATACACCATTAAAATCCAGCACACATACCAATACACATATTCCTACCATTAATAAGATAGAATAAATCATGTGCCTCATTTGCTCCTTGGCAGGACTGAATCGCCAAAGTTCTTTTTCGCCGGCTCTTGAAGAAAGTCCGATATCGTCATCCAGTAATTGATATTGGTAATCTCGCATGGGTATCTTCTTTGGTATCAAATGTGATCTAATAGAAATTCAATTTATACTAAATCACTCACTTTATATTTTTCAATTTGACAAACCCCTTGAAAAATACGACAAATTCGCAAGGGTGCGAAAGGAAAAATATTTTTCTATCTTGGCTTTGAAGTACATTGTATAATAAGGATGAATTTAAGACGATGCACGATATTGAACCATACTACCACTGGAGGGATTTATACATAGCTTCGGAAGACGAAAACAGCCCCTTTTATGGAAGGACTTACAGCGAATTCGTTTTCACGAATAAAATTTACAATTATTTTATTCATCCGCAATGGGATGGATTCGGGTCACCGACCTTATATACTAAAATCCTGTTTGTCGATTATGACGAAGGGTTCGCCATTATGGAAATGATCGGAGAATGGAATGACGCCATTAACAATGACATTATGTTTCTCAAACGTGATGTCATTGACCCTATGCTCAAACACAATATTTCCAAATATATTATCGTAGCGGAAAACGTACTCAACTTTCATGCGGACGGGGACGACTATTATGAAGAATGGGGACAGGACACGATTGAAGAAAATGGCTGGGTTTGTATCTTGAACAGCCTTGAGCATGTCGAGGAAGAAATGAAGGACGCCAGATTAGAACTTCATGTCCATTTTGGAGAACCGTTTGTCGATATCAAATGGAGAATCATGAAGCCACAACAGCTTTACGGTATGATCAAACAGTTATTACAGAAACAGACCAATAGACTCACTTGGTGATTTTTTGTTACAAATCCAAGCATTTTTCAATATTTTTTATATCCGTTCAATCACTTTAGTCCTAAAGAGACACAACATGCCCTCCTAAGAAATATCTTTGGATTTCCTGAAAAGGAAAATTTGACAAAACGAAAGTTTATCCAAATTTCATACCCATTATTCATTGAAAAACAAGTTAAAAAACACCAAATCAAATTTATTTAACAAATAATTAAGGCAAAGGTGTAACCAATCCTCTTTTTTGAATTATTAGTTTTGTAGCGAGGACTTAAAGAGAAGAAGAGTTACCCAAAGTAAAATCCACCCAACGAAAAAGAATGAGTTTACCTTGTCACTTTTGACAAACAATATATTCAATTTCCATTCTTCAATCATTATTAATATCAATCAGAACTTATGAAAAGGATTTTCACCTTTCTTCTTGCAGTGTTGGTTTGTAGTTCGGCTTTCGCCCATACAGACAAACCCATCACTAAAATGATTCAATCTGAAATTAACGCCGGTACCCAATTCATTCCGGTCAATGTTTTTCAGGATGATTACCGAGCCGTTTCGAGTCGGGATTTCCCCCAAGAATTGAAAAAGGGAACAATCGCCCATTTAAATCCAACAAGTCTAGTTACCTCTAGAGCAGAGGAGCATTATGCCATCGAATTTGAAGTTCCGATGGCCAATGGCGAAAATGTTACGCTGCAACTCGTCAAAGTAGATATTTTGGCACCGGGAATGAAAGTCGTTACATCTAGTGGAAAACCTATGAAAGGTGATCTTGGGATTCACTATCACGGTATCATTAAAGACACACCAAACTCACTAGCCGCTATTAGCATCTACAATAATGATGTAATGGGGATTTTTTCCGACTCCGACTTAGGAAACATTGTTATTGGAGCACTAGAAAATCGCAGCGAGGAAATCGTTATTTATAATGATTTGGACCTCCTTATTCCACGTGTAGGAAGTTGTGGAATGTCTGATGAAATCAGACCAAAACAAAAAAATAAATTACAAGAAGAATCTAATGCGAAAGGCGACAGAGCTCCTGGAGACTGTGTAAAAATATTTGTTGAAGTCGATAACGATATCTTCAATAATAAGGGAGCGAACACAAACTCTTTTGTCACTGGTTTTTTTAATCAATCAGCCACCCTTTACGCTAATGAAAGTATAAATGTTACTCTATCAGAAATAAAAATTTGGGATACAGCCAGTCCATATACTTCTAGTGGAGCCAATTCTTCGACAATGCTAAGTGCATTCCAAGGCCAATATTCAAATACGAATCCTTTCAATGGTAATTTAGCACAACTAGTAAGTTATCGAGCAAGTGGAGGAGTTGCAGCAGGATTTAATGGAATTTGTGGTTCAAACGTAGATAATAGTATGTGCTTTTCAAGTATTAACACATCATACAATATTGTTCCAACTTACTCTTGGACAGTTCAAGTATTTACCCACGAACT
>JAHDCE010000179.1 GCA_020630045.1 Saprospiraceae bacterium
CCGGCACTCATGACGAACTCAGTGTTTCAGGTGGCGCTTACAGTCAACTCGCCAAGTTGCAGTTTGATTTGGTGGAGTAGAATTTTCACTTATTAAAGAAGCAGTTTCAGTTTAAATATCTTTTAACCCAAACTGTTTCTAACACTCAAAAAAAATCCAGTCCGAATATTCGAACTGGATTTAAAAGTATGTTACCAATCAAAATTTATTCATAAAAGTGACAACAAATCAAAGGTTGTCATCTTCAATCTTTTTCTCTATTTCTTCTTTTTGGTAGTAAATCATCTTACCGATTTCGGTAGAACCCGGAACAAATTCGGCAGCGGTTTCCAATCGCTTCACAGCATCCCGGTATCTTTTTTGGTATTTGAATTCCATGGCGACAGCATACCAAGACAATGCTAAGTTGGGTGATATCGATTCCCAAAGTTCTTCATCCTGTTTGGCCTGCTTTTCCACTTCACGAAGATTACCTTTAATTTCGGTTCCATCCTCACGAATGTAAGTAGCTTCTCCTAGTAATTCGCCTTCCTCCCACAGACACATATATTTATCTCCATTGTTGAATTGGAAAGTTCCGGTTTTGTGGGTTTTTCCATCTTTCCATTTTCCGATGAAAACATCTCCTGAACGCCAGTTGATCACACCGGAGCCATCTCTCCTACCATTTCTATAAATACCTGTATGGACACTACCGTCCTTGTGTTTGAATTTCCCTTCACCATGCGCGAGTCTGTTTTTCCAAGACCCTTTGTAAGATTCTCCGTTCGCGAGGTGCATGGTTCCTTTTCCGTGCATCATGCCGTCGAAAAATTCGCCGACATACTTAGCACCGTTGCTCCAAACATAAGTTCCCTTGCCGTGTTTCTTCCCTTCTCTCCAATCACCTTCATAATAATCTCCGTTGGGAAGGGTTAACTTGCCCTCACCATGGCGTTTACCGTCTTTGAACTCTCCTACATATTGAGAGTCGTCCCCTAGAAATAATGTCCCTTTTCCATGGGGTTCACCGTATTTAAAAGCTCCTTCATAGCGACTTCCATCTCTATATTCCCGGATACCTTCACAATGTTTTTTGGATTTCGGACAATCATTCCTGAGTAAATCCCCGCCATCCGGCATTGAAACAGTAAGCACTGGGTGGGTCATGGGTAAAGAGCTCAAAACATCGGCTTTTGCTTGTGCTAAAAAGACAAACAATCCGACGAAAAAGTAAAACCGTTTCATCTTGATTCAATTTTATTACAAATTCAAAAGGGAGGATCGTAGTTTGGCAGCCGCCAATCAAGTCAAGGAAGGCAATATTTGTGACAGGGCAAGGATAAATATTGAGGAATTACATTGCTAATCTCGCAGTCTACTAAAATTGAAAACAAAAGATGTCTACCCTTGGTTTGTCAAACATTTTATATATTAACGCATTCGTTTAGAAAAAACGTATAAACAACATCATTCATTTTGGCAAAAAAACAGCCTGAATTCATCACATACCTTCATCGTCTTGTGATTTGTGTGTTATTTTTCGGTCAAATCATGACCGAAACACTCCCCTATTGCTACGTGATGTTTAACGCTGAAACAGAAATCATAGAACTCACCAATTTAGAGGAAAAAGAAGGAGAAGAAGAGGATAAAAAGGAAAATCAAAAAGAAAATAAAAAGAAAAAAGAGGACAGGCAAAATATCGCCTTTCTTTTCAATTTGGACAAATCCCATATGTTGAATGAAATCATTCACCAATCGGATATCATAGCATCCTTATTCCATCCGGAAATACTTACTCCCCCTCCGGAACCCATTTTTCGTAATCATTATTCAATTACTTGATTGATGAATAATTCCAATCGAGGAATTCTCCTCGATTAAACTTCAATTTTTTAAGCACATTTTAACTGAATCAAGTGGACTCAATCTATTAACGATAGTTTTCATTGATTCATCATCTTTATTGGATGAGGTACTTATGGTGCCTTATCAAGTAATAAAGCACTATTCATGAAAAAAGAAGAAAAAAGCACTTTCGGATTTAATTTCACACACTTCAAGGGTGATTTTTTCGGTGGTTTGACCGCCGGTATTGTTGCCCTGCCCCTAGCGCTCGCGTTCGGTGTGAGTTCGGGACTAGGGCCTAGCGCCGGACTTTACGGAGCGATTTTTATTAGTTTTTTCGCCGCCCTATTCGGTGGTACCAATACTCAGATTTCCGGCCCTACCGCACCAATGACTGCGGTGAGCATGGTCATTATCGCTACAATCATCGCCAATTTTGAAGGTGATGTCAACAAGGCGCTTCCCGCTATTTTGGCAGTGTTCCTTTTAGCAGGTCTGATGCAAATCGGGCTAGGATTGATCGGACTCGGGAAGTATATCAAATACATCCCCTACCCGGTGGTTTCCGGTTTCATGACCGCCATCGGGGTTATCATACTGGTTACCCAAATACTTCCTTCCGTGGGATATTATCCGAAGGAAGACATGGAGTATGTCAACCAATTCAAACCGATGGCCCAAGAGAGAATCTTAGAAAACATCCTAAAAGACGAAGCAGGAGAAGGCCTGCTCGTATTGGATAATTTCAAAGAAACGATCAAGAGAGCTGAGCTGGTCGGCGAAGCGGATGTCATGAAAGAAGCCAAAAACATCGCCGGTAAAAATGCCAGTGGTGTTATCGGTACTTTCAGGGTACTTCCCCGTGCAATTCAGAATATCAATTGGTTAGAGCTCCTGTTAGCCCTAGGCACGATATTCATTATATACGGATTCAAACGAATCACAACCGCGGTACCGAGTACCCTGGTCGCCTTACTGGTCATGTCGGGTATAGCAGTCGGGGCCAATCTCAACTATATACCCATTAATGAAATTCCTAGCGGACTTCCTCTCCCTGAATGGAGGATATTTTCGGAATTCAGTATATCCATGCTAGCTCCTTATATATTTACCGCACTCACCTTGGCCTTGCTTGGAGCCATTGATTCGTTGTTGACCTCAGTAGTGGCGGACAATATGACGAAAACCGTCCATAGACCAAATCAAGAATTGGTAGGTCAGGGTATAGGTAACAGTATCGCCGCGATATTCGGTGGTATTCCCGGAGCGGGTGCGACTATCCGTACTGTTGTAAATATCAACGCCGGTGGTAAAACAAAACTTTCCGGTATGATTGCCGGTTTGTTGTTGTTCATTATCCTTTTGGCGCTCGGACCGGCCGCTTCCAAGATTCCCGCAGCCGTTCTAGCCGGTATTTTGATTACCGTAGGTATCGGAGTAATGGATTACAAAGGCTTGAAGGCCATTCCATATATGCCAAGACCCGAGGTAATTATTCTTTTAGTGGTATTGATACTTTCTTCAGTTTGGAATTTGGTATATGCAGTAGGTATCGGTTTAGTCATCGCTTCTTTGATGTTCATGAAGAGAATGGGTGATCTTACCGCTCAAAACTCAGATGTCAAACCATTGACGAAAGAGGGTGGCGAATATGACTCCGCAGGAATTCCGACTCATTTGAAGGAAGAAGTCTTTGTCAAACATATCAAGGGGCCGTTGTTCTTTGGTTCGACAAAAGAATTCCAAGAACTAGCCGGGCAAATACCTTCTACCGCATCGGCAGTCATTTTCAAGTTGGAACGGATGAATTATATCGACCAATCCGGATTATATGCACTGGAAGATGTCTTGATTGATTTGGCGAAAGCCAATAAACAAGCGTTACTAGTCGGGCTTCCGGAACAGCCGAAACTGATGATGGAGCGCATCGACGTGATTCCTGATTTGGTTCCGACCAAGCATTTATTCAATGATTTCAATGAATGTATCGCTTGGGTCAGGGAAAATGTAGAAGACATACATGATTCCACTGACAAGACGGTTTACAAAGACGGAGAGTAATCGAAAAATTGATTACTGCTTATATGACAAATGGGCTTGGGAAGTTTTTCCCAAGCCCATTTTTTATGAACTTATCACAATGCCATCCCTTCTAAAATAGCAGCGATTTTACGATCGTTGGACAAGCGGGGGACTTTATTCTGACCTCCTAGTTTTCCTTGTGTTTTCATGTACTCGCGAAAGGCGTTTTTTTGTACGGGCGTTATTTTTAAAGGTGTCAAAATCGCACCGTCTATCAAGTCCCTATAGTATATGTTTTGTCGGGTCATCTCCGCGTCAAGCCGTGCAGCGAATTCGACCATATCGGTAGGCATATTGTCAAAAGAAACGAACCATTCATGATATGGCGTTCCTTCATCGGGCGGATTGACCTGAGGTGCTACGGTATATTCTATGATTCGGGTTCCATATTGCCTAGACACATTATTCATGGCTTCCTCAACTTCCTTGCCGATGACGTGCTCGCCGAAGGCGGAAATAAAATGCTTGATACGTCCGGTCACCCTTAATCGGTAAGGATTTTTGGAGATGAACTCCACTGTATCCCCAATATTATACCCCCAAAGTCCCGCGTTGTTGTTGATGATGATGGCATAATTTACGCCTAGCTCTACCTCTGATAAAGAAAGTCTTGGAGGATTTTCATCAAATATTTTTCCAGCAGGAATAAATTCGAAAAAGATACCCGAAGCCGCATTCAATAACAAACCTTGATGGTCGGGTTCATCTTGGAAGGCGATAAATCCTTCGGAGGCCGGATAGGTCTCGACGCTAGGAAGTCGCTCCCCGACCAATTCTTCCAATTTCAATCTATATGGTTCGAAATTGACCCCACCATAAACGAACATGGACAAGTTGGGAAATATTTCCTTTATGGTGCTTTTTCCGCTGCGTTCCAATAATCGCTCATAATACATTTGAACCCAAGGCGGAATGCCGCTAATCAATCGCATATCCTGATTGATGGTTTCATCAACGATGTGTTCCAGTTTCTCTTCCCATTCCTCTATACAATTGGTTTTGTAGCTGGGGAGTTGATTTGTTCGTAACCAACTGGGAACTTGATGGTTGACGATTCCGGAAAGGCGGCCTGTTTTTATACCAGAGATATCCGTCATTTCCGGTGAACCGGAAAGGAATATCATTTTACCATCTAGAAAACCGCCTTGCTTGGATTTGGCGATATAATTAAACAAGGCGTTACGTGCGGTTCCGAAATGATTGGGCAAACTGTCACGTGTAAGGGGAATGTATTTAGCTCCTGAGGTAGTACCGGAGGTTTTAGCGAAATACATCGGCTTTCCTTTCCATAGTACATCGGACTTGCCTTCTTTGATTTGCTCGACGTAAGATTTGAGTCCTTCATAATCGCGGATGGGAACCCGTTTTTTGAAATCTTCATAAGTTTCGATGCTTCCAAAGTCATGATCTTTTCCGAATACGGTTTGACGACCGGTGGAAATAAGTTGTTTGAATACTTTTTCCTGTGCACCGACGGCATCGGCGGACCAACGTTTGATATTACCCGAAATAATACGGGCGAAGGGTTTGATCACTGTTTGTTTTATTCCCATACTGCAAAAATACGGTCTAAATGAAACCCGTCAAAATTCAATTGCATGACAACTAAAATTAGAAAGAATTCAAATACCAGTTTCCTTCTTTTTTGATTAAGAAAAAGGTCTCATCCCTATTCTGTCCGGGACCGAATTTGATAGGCACCTTAGCTTCCGTTTCATGAATAACCGGTTCTCCTACAATTTGACCACCACTGAAATATTCAACGAATTCTTTTTGGGTTTTAGTGGGAGCTTCGAGCAAATTGCATATGCTCTTACAGTCACCATCACCGCTTCCATCGGGATCGCATAATAATTTCAACTTTGTAAAATCGTTATTGTTTGCCGCATCAAAAACGGATAAAACGACAGAAATAGGATTGGAATTGATATTGGTTTTTTCCAAATCTGGCGTATCTATTTGTTTCGTAACATGACATGCCGTCACCATTAGACAAAGGATGAGAAACGAATATCCAAATTTCATATCATTATAGTTTTTCCAATGCGACTTTCAATTCTTTCAATTTTTCTTGTCCCTTATCAGGGAATGATTCCAACCAATCGTCCTTGCCTAATCCTTCAATGATGGCAACAAAATTTTCTGCTAGGACTTCATCAGCATGGAGGATGTAAGAAGTATTTCCTCCTGTTATTTCATTAAAATCCTTCAAATCGTTTATGGTATAAAACTTATCCTTTGATATTGAATTATTTTCATCAATTTCATAAAACCTTAAATCAATATGAAGGAAATAAAATTGATTATTTCCTCCTTTATCCACCAAGTAGGGTAATAATTTTTTTTCACCGTCAGGAGTTTGACATGTAATGTACCACTCAGGGCGAATTCCGTCGGGATTGGTCAGAGCGACCTCCTTGACATTACCAGGAATGCGAATGGGGTTTTTCGCTTTTTCGTATCCGAAAATCGCATACATACCGTCCTTGTTTTCAGGTGAAAAATACCTGGATATAATGTGATAACACTCATGAATCATTACGGACTTGAAATCTTTGGCCGGCAATCCGTCTATAGAAGACCTGGGAATAAAAATAGCGTCTTCAAGCGTATAGAATACATTTTGTCCATAATGGGTTCCATCCATGAGTACCAGTCGAATTCGGTTGGGAAGAAGCCCCGGTTTCCATGCTTCGATTTCATTGGTCACTTCGTCCAACACTTTATTCAATTTTTTCATCTCCTTTTCGGAAGGCGTGACCAAATGTTGTTTAAAGGAAGACTTAAATCCTTCAATGGCCGTTGTTTTATCAGTAAATGTTTTTCTTGTTTGTATTTCAATATCACGTTGGGAAATGTATTGCAACAAATTTTCTTTTTCGGGAGCCACCAATATTTGCATGGACTCTTTTTTATCCGGAAATTGGATAGACACCCGGCTTTCAGTTTGTTTTTTACATCCCGAACCGGAATGTATATAAAAAGAAGCCAGTACCAATAATATGGCAATCGAGTAATATTTCATAAGTAAATTTTCAACTAAAATAAATGAAAAATATCATTCTTGTTTTTTTAAGTTTGGCGTTACTAGCATCTTGTTCCAATAAAAGGTACAGTTCTGCATCTTCTTGGGAATATTCAGATAGTCAATCAGGAGGTTTTGCATCTGAAGAATATAAAGCCAAAGACATTGAGGAGCTAAATAATGACCGGATGGTCATGTACGATGCATCCATGCGACTCAAGGTCAAAAAGCTGGAAGGTCAAGCTCAACAAGCGGTGGAAATCGCTAAAGCCAAAGGCGGTTTCATGGTCAATATTTCGGACTCCTTCGTCCGTTTAAGAGTTCCCGCCGAATCACTTAAACAAGCGATGGATGAAATCGCAGGGCTCGGAAAATTGGATAGTCGCAATATTTCAGGTAGCGATGTGACCGACAATTATAGTGATTTTAAACTTCGACTGGAAAATGCTGAAAAAACACGTGATCGCTATTTGGAAATTTTGGCGAAAGCCGAACAGGTCAGCGATATCCTTCTTATCGAAAAGGAACTGGAACGTATCAACCTGAATATCGAAAGATACAAGGGGATGATGAACGGCATGGACAAGCGTGTTAAATATTCATCTCTCAATGTTTATTTCAAAGAAAAGCCGAAGTTGGGGCCACTTGGTTTTATTTTTTACAACATCGGCCGAGGAATAAAGTGGTTATTCGTCAGGGGGTAATAATAAAAAGTCCCTCTTAAGTACCTGGACAAAAGTAATCGAATAATGATTTTCAAGGGTATTTTTGTTTT
>JAHDCE010000180.1:0-3960 GCA_020630045.1 Saprospiraceae bacterium
GCACAAAAGACGCAAATCCTGCACCTTACGCAAATTAAACACAACATTATCAATGACTTACCTATAAAATTATTTCATAACCCCTAAGAAAATCCAACAAGATTCCTTATCTTTGTGCTTTACCTATTGAATACATCACTTCATCAAACTAAAGCATGAAACACTATCTACTTGCACTACTATTGTGCTTGGCATGGCTATGTACCAAAGCCCAAACAATCACCATCACACAGCCCAATGGAGGAGAAATCCTTTACCAATGTGAAACTTACCTGATTACTTGGAATCAATCCGGAAGTATTTCCAATTATTTTGACATTGATTACTCCTTGGATGGAGGTACCACATGGGCTTCTGTAACATCCAATTATCTTTCCACGAATGGACAATTTTTATGGACTGTACCTGATGTAGAATCCACTACTTGTAGAATTCGAGTGGCGGATGCGAATAATACAAGTACGTCTGACCAAAGCGATGGAATATTCACCATTAAAGTGCCGGTAACGCTTTCCACTCCGAATGGAGGGGAAACTTGGACAGGACTTTCCACCCAACAAATCACATGGGTTGCCGAAGGTGTTTCGGATGAGTACGATATCCAATACTCCATAAATGGAGGTATATCATGGATCAATATCGAAACCAATTATATCAATACTTCAGGAGTATACAATTGGTCTGTTCCCAATAACCCTTCCACTAATTGCCTAGTCCGGGTTTATGACGATAATGAATCTTGTAAAGTGGATGAAAGCGACGCTTCGTTCACCATTCAGGCCGCTACGCCAGTATTGATTGCTCCAAACGGAGGAACGCCAATCCAACAATCTTGTAGTGTGTCTATTGAATGGGATCCGGCAACATTATACTCTAACGCTCGATTAGAATATTCTACCAATAACGGCTCTACTTGGAATGTCATAACGACCAGTACATCTAATGACGGTTACTATGGCTGGACGGCTCCGAATATAGCTTCTACGAATTGCCTGATTAAAGTCAGTAATACAGCTGACCCGACCATCAGCGACACAAGCGACTCCACATTTGAAATATTACCGGCAGCAACAATTACGATTCCAAGTGGAGGTTCTACCTTTTATGGATGTGATATCGTGACTGTCGGGTGGAATCATTCCTGTTCAGGAAATTTTAGACTCGATTACAGTATTGATAATGGTGGTACTTGGAGCACCATTGATACTGAAAATGCCGGTGGCTCGACTTCAAGCATATCTTACTGGACGGTTCCAAACGGCATTTCTACTACAAATTGTCTTCTACGGGTATACGACACCAATGATCCAACCCGTGAAGATTACATCGACTCTCCATTGACTATTCTACCTAGCAATGAATTCCAATTGACCTCACCCAATGGCGGAGAAACATTCAATGTGAATCAATCTGTTATTGTTACATGGGATGAATTTGCAGGGGCTTCCGGACAATACAGATTGCAATATTCAACCAATAATGGTATAGGTTGGAGTACTATCGCAAATAATATAACCGGAACGGCTTACAATTGGACAATTCCTAATATACCAAGCGATATCTATAAGTTAAGGATTTTAGATTATACCAACTTATGTAATTATGATGATTCGGATGCGGTTTTTACCGTTTTGCCTGATACTCCAACCTTGGTATCGCCTAACGGTGGTGAAAATTACCACCAATCTTGTTCTATGGGCATTGAATGGGATTCAGAAACTTTTTATAGCAATGTAAGAATCGAATATTCTACAGATAATGGTATCACATATAATGTCATCACCACAAGTACAAGTAATGATGGATATTATGGTTGGACAATACCACAAATTGAATCTTCAAGTTGTTTGATAAAAATCATGGAAGTCGACGATTTGAGCCGATTCGATATCAGTGATGCCACTTTCACCATTTTGCCCGCAGTTAACATCACGCTCCCTACCGCCGGTTCGACGGTCAACGGATGTGATATTGTAACAGTAGCTTGGAATCATTCTTGTTCAGGAAATTTCAGACTTCAGTATAATATAGACGGCGGAACTTGGAGTACCATTGATACGAAAAATGCAGGCGGTTCGACCTCAAGCATCTCTTATTGGACGGTGCCGAATGGCATCAGTACGACGAATTGTATGCTACGTGTATATGACACCAATAATCCAACCCGTGAAGATTTGATTGATGCGCCGTTGACTATCGTTCCCAGTAACGAATTCCAATTGACATCTCCCAATGGTGGAGAATCTTACAATGTCAATCAAACCGTAACTATTACATGGAATGAATTCGCAGGGGCTTCGGGACAATACAGATTACAATATTCTACCAATAATGGAATAGGTTGGAGTACTATCGTCAGCAATATTACAGGTACGTCATATGCTTGGACGGTACCGAATACCCCTAGTACGAATTATAAAATCAGGATTCTTGATTACACGAACCTGTGTAAATACGACGATTCGGATGCAGTATTTACGGTTTTACCAAATACCCCATTGGTAACATCCCCTAATGGTGGAAGTAATTATCATCAATCTTGCTCTATCGGTATCGAATGGGATCAAGAAACTTTTTATAGCAATGTAAGAATTGAATACTCCACAGATAATGGTGCGACTTATAGTGTTATCACTACAAGCACATCCAATGACGGATACTATGGGTGGACATCGCCCCAAATCGCATCTGCGAATTGCCTGATAAAAATCATGGAAGTGGACGACTTAAGCCGCTTCGACATTAGTGATGCGACATTTACCATTCTCCCCGCGGCTAATATTACCATTCCGGCGGCAGGTGCGACTGTGAATGGATGTGATATCGTAACGGTAGCTTGGAATCATTCCTGTTCAGGAAATTTCAGACTTCAGTATAATATAGACGGCGGAACTTGGAGTACTATTGATACGGAAAGTGCAGGCGGTTCTACCTCTAGTATTTCTTATTGGACGGTGCCGAATGGCATCAGTACGACGAATTGTATGCTACGTGTATATGACACCAATGACCCGACTCGTGAAGATTTGATCGATGCACCATTAACCATCGTACCCACTAATGAATTCCAGTTGACCTCACCAAATGGCGGGGAAAGTTATGTCGTGAATTCGACCGTAAATATTACTTGGGCAGAATTTGCCGGCGCTTCAGGACAATATAGGTTACAGTATTCCACAAACAATGGAATAGGATGGAGTACTATTGTCAACAATATTACCGGAACATCTTATGCTTGGACAGTGCCGAATATTCCGAGTACGACTTATAAGATTCGAGTTTTGGATTATACCAATACCTGTAAATATGATGATTCAGATGCGACCTTTGAAGTAACTCCCGTTCTTCCGGTGGTTATCGCTCCTAATGGTGGAGAGTATGTCCATCAAGCCTGTTCTAGAAGTATCGAATGGGATGCATCCACATATTACGGAAGTACAGTAAGAATCGAATACTCTACTGACAATGGTGCTTCTTATTCTAGTATCACCACCAGCACATCCAATGATGGTTATTATGGCTGGATCACACCTAATATTGAATCTCAAAATTGCCTAATTAAAATCATTGACAATGATGATATCACAAGATTCGATGTCAGTGACGCCCCATTTACAATATTGCCTGCAGCAAATATTACCATCCCAAGTGCAGGCTCCACCGTGTACGGATGTGATATTGTAACAGTAGCATGGAATCATTCTTGTTCAGGAAATTTCAGACTCGAATATAATATAGATGGTGGAGCTTGGAGTACCATTGATACGGAAAATGCGGGCGGTTCGACCAGTAGTATTTCGTATTGGACGGTGCCGAATGGTATCACTTCATCAAATTGCTTGCTGAGGGTTTATGACACCAATGATCCTACTAGAGAAGATTATATCGACTCTCCCCTTACTGTTCTTCCTAGCAACGAATTCCAGTTGACTTCACCAAATGGCGGCGAGGCATATAATG
>JAHDCE010000180.1:4060-7691 GCA_020630045.1 Saprospiraceae bacterium
CCTCGAGTACTTCTTATTGGACGGTGCCCAATGGTATCACTTCATCAAATTGCTTGCTAAGGGTTTATGACACCAATGATCCTACTAGGGAAGATTATATCGATTCGCCCATTACCATCCTTCCTAGCAACGAATTCCAGTTGACTTCACCAAATGGCGGCGAGGCATATAATGTGGATCAAACCGTCACAATCACTTGGGATGAATTCGTAGGAGCGTCCGGTCAATACAGGCTTCAATATTCTACAAACGGAGGAACTTCATGGAGTACTATCGCTAACAATATTACGGGCACCGCTTATGCTTGGACGGTTCCGAATATTCCGAGTACGAACTATAAGATTCGAATTGCCGATTATACCAATACTTGTAAATACGATGATTCGGATGCGGTTTTCACCGTTTTGCCGAATACTCCCGTTGTGATTTCGCCTAATGGTGGAGAATCATATCATCAAGCTTGTTCGATAGGGATAGAATGGGATACGGAAACATTTTACAGTAATGTACGGATTGAATATTCAACAGATAATGGCGGCACCTATTCTGTAATTACGACAAGTACTTCCAATGATGGATATTATGGTTGGACGGTGCCTTCGATTGCATCTTCGAATTATCTAATTAAGGTAATGGAGGTAGATGATTTGAGTCGATTCGATATCAGCGACGCTACTTTCACCATTTTACCGGCCGCAATTATTACCCTTCCGACCGCAGGAACAACTGTAAATGGATGTGATATTGTAACGGTTGCTTGGAATCATTCCTGTTCAGGAAACTTCAGGCTTGAATACAATATAGATGGTGGAGCTTGGAGTACCATCGCTACCGTAAATGCAGGTGGTTCTACCTCGAGTACTTCTTATTGGACGGTGCCCAATGGTATCACTTCATCAAATTGCTTACTGAGGGTTTATGACACCAATGATCCTACTAGGGAAGATTATATAGATGCCCCTTTAAATATTTTGCCTAGTAATGAATTCCAACTAACCACTCCGAACGGAGGAGAATCATATACGGTTGGAGAAGAGGTTCAAATTACTTGGACTAACTTGCCCGAGGCATCGGGATTGTATCGTTTGAGATATTCAACCAACAGTGGAAATACTTGGACGACTATTGTAAACAACATTACCGGAAATGCATACAACTGGACCATTCCGAATATACCTTCAGATAGCTATATGGTTAGGATATTGGATGCGACTAATTTATGTATTTATGATTCTTCTGATGATGTATTTGAAGTGGCTCCCCTACCCCCACTTGTCATCCAACCGAATGGTGGTGAGTTGTGGTATGCCGGCACCAGCCAAAGCATCACATGGGACGACACCCGATTTTATTCTAATGTAAGAATAGACTATTCTACCGACAGTGGAATATCTTGGAACATTATTTCTACAAGTACTAGCAATGATGGATTTTATGGTTGGACGGTTCCTAATGAATACTCCTCTAATTGTTTAATTAGAGTCAGTTCGGTAGATGACATCAATTTCTTTGATGTGAGTAATACGTCATTCACCATTCGCCCCGCGGTTCTTGTTTTATCCCCTAACGGGGAAAGTGGTTCTGCAGAACTAGGAGGTTGTACGGTGACATCCATCACTTTCGAACGGTCTCCTGCTTGGGACGATTACCTCATCCAGTATTCGGAAGATGGCGGAATCAACTGGAATACGATAGTCAGTAGTTGGAATACCACCGCTAATCCGGCTACCTATAATTGGAATATTCCCAACTTGGATTCGGATCAAGTACTTGTTAGGGTTTCTCCGGTCGGATTAACGAGCTATGCTGATGAAAGTGACCAAGCATTCACTATCGAACAACCGATCCAATTGGTTAGTCCTAATTTCGGAGGCATTCTGACGCCAGGTTCTACTCATTTGGTCACTTGGGCTTCCGATGGAAATTCCAATTTGTATGATTTGGATTATTCCGTTGACAACGGTTTAACATGGATCAATATTGAAACGGCCTATAATACTTCCATAGACCAATATTCTTGGATGGTACCGAATACGATTTCTTCGAATTGTTATTTCCGAATCACGGACAACTCGGATAATTGTAAGCAGGATATCAGTGATTTCCCATTTGAAATCAGTAACAATGTTGCTCCTATCACAGTTGTTACACCTAATGGTGGTGAAAACCTGACAGGATGCCCGGTTTATAATATTACTTGGAGTGAGCCGACAGTTCATGGCACTTATGATATTCTCTATTCCGTAGACAACGGAGCAAGTTGGGTCATCATTGAATCGGAGTATGCGACCACATCATCATCATATTCTTGGCGAGTACCGGCCGTAGCCAGTTCCAACGCCTTGGTTCGGGTGGTTCAAAGCGGTACTACAGAACAAGACTTGAGTGACGGATTATTTACCATTACTCCAACTGCCACAGCTCCAAGCATTACCATTGCGGAGTCTGTAAACGGAGTTGGTCCGGGCACATTAATCACATTCACCACGACTGTTTCGGATGAAGGAACAAGTCCGAGTTATCAATGGCAAGTCAATGGCATGAATGTCGGCACCAATTCTCCTACTTATGCTTCCTCTTCTTTTGTGGATGGAGATGAAGTAACTTGTATTTTGACCAGCAATGCGACTTGTATCCTCAATGCTACTGCAACATCAAATAGTGTCGTAGTATCTATCTTGGACATTTGCAATCATCCTGATCCGGCAACTTTAATGGTAGATGTAACATCACCTACGACAGCCACCATCAGCTGGGCAGCTGTACCGGGAGCATATAAATATCAGGTTCGATACAAGAAGAAAACCGACCCTGAGTCTGCTTGGATTACTACAGGTACGCTGTCTAATTCCAAATATCTAACCGGATTACAAGTGCTCAAGTTTTATCAAGTACGTGTCCGAACACAATGTGAAGTCGGAGGTGCTTGGAGTCCTTATTTCCCGATTGAGTTATGGTTCCAATCTACATGTCCAGAACCCATAAGTTTGGCGGCGTCCGAATATGCTAATTTAGACACTAAGGTAGAATGGACGGTTGATGATATGTCTACTTATTATCGTGCACAAGTGAAGTACCGTGTTCAAGGATCCGGTACTTGGACGACTGTTGGAGCGACCCCGGGCAACCTATTCAAACGAATCAATCTTGCAGCAATGCCTGCAGGCGCCGTTTATGAAATCATAACTCGGGTTTATTGCGATGGCGACGGAACAGTAGATGGCGAAGGTGGATATTGGTCGAGATACTCAACTCCTATTGTTTTTGACAAAACAAACTCAGGAGCCAAGAAGGCATTAGAAATCAATGGTATTTATCCGAATCCTACACGATCCGCTTTGACATTCTCCTACAATTTACCGGAAAGGATGAAAATCACACTTGAAGTTTATGACCTCTATGGTCGTAGGGTGATGGTGGAGCATATCGGTACTCAAGCCCCCGGACCACAGGCCACCGAATTGGATGTCCGACATCTGGATGCCGGTGCTTATGTATTGCGCTTGTTGACAGATCAAGGTATCGTCAAGAATTATAAGTTTATTAAAAAATAAACGGGATTGGTCTGAATGGAAATATTAGATGTTATCACGAAATTTTTTGTATGAAAGACGAATCGTTATTTTGGGAA
>JAHDCE010000181.1 GCA_020630045.1 Saprospiraceae bacterium
TATCCAAGGATGCCTTGTAAGCGTCAGCGGTAGGTTTGTCCGGAAATGGGCCCAAACAAATTTTATATTCAGGATTATCATCTTTTCCTTTCACTACGTTTACGAGGACGTTTTTATACCATTCCTTTTCTAACTTCGCCAACTCTTTCAACACCAAATCTTGGTTGCCGACACTCATGACCTGAACCGCATATCCTCCTTGTGGGTATCTCATCGTTCGGAAGCCGGTGATGGTCAAATCATCTTCGGGTTGAATCGGAATAACAAAACTTCCTTTAACACCTTTCTTAGCGGCATCCTTTCTATAACTCTCCGCGGATTCACGCTTGTCGAAAGGCCCCAATACCAAACGATACTTATAGTCTCCTTCCTTACCATTGCGTAGCAAAACGACATCCTTAAACCAATTCTCTTGGTACTTAGCGGCCTCCATCATCACATTGTGAAAATTGGTGAAACTTCCGATTTGTACACCATATTTACCGGGCTTTGGAGCGAAGGTAAGCGTCTTGTACAAATCGAATACGTTGTTGCCACCCGTGTTTCTCAAATACACCTCAGAAACCGTAGGGATTTCCTTTACGACTTCACCGCCTTTGGCAACCAGATCTTCGGATGCGTCAGCGATAATCTTGGGCTTTGTCGGAGCTTCGTATTCCTCAGGAACATCTCGATCCTTTACTTCAGGTTTCGTTTCTGCCAAAGCCGGTTTATCAGAAGCGTCCGAGGCAGGTTTCGCCGGTTTATCTTCGGGCTTTGTAGAATTGTCGGTCAATGCGGGTTCAGGAGCGGCTACAAAGCCTTTCCCCATTTTCAAAATAGTCAACTTCACCTCTACCCTTTCACCGGATTGAAGGCCCAAGTCACGAGCTGCTGCCTTGGACAAATCCACAACATCACCTTTCACGAACGGACCGCGATCGTTGACAACGACCTTGACCTTTTTGTTGGTATCCAATCGCTGGACTTCTATCTTAGTCCCATAGGGCAAAGTTTTATGAGCAGCGGTATAGGCTCCTCTATCATAAAGCTGTCCACTACTCGTCAATCCATCTTGGAACCCGTCCGAATAAACGGAAGCCATTCCATATTTTTCATGTTTTTGGGCGGTCGCTGAAAAAGCGACAAGCATACTGAAGATAAATATTATGGTTCTCATTGCTGTCTTTTTTTATTTTTTTTGTTTAGGTATTCCCTCATATTATATACAAAGATAAAGGATTTTATTGATTTAAGCAGAATACTCCTTAATGGTATAACTTTATCAAATTGAATTTATTGTATCAAAAATTCGAATATCGTTTTCTCATTATTTAGACTCACCAGTCACTCCTAGGACACCATCTTCATCTTTATTTATTTTTTCTTCCGAAAATAAATATTCCAAAACCCGGATTACCTTACTTTCCCACTTCGGAGCAAATGAAGCCATGACATCTTCAATCGTCACCATTTCTTCCCGAATCACTCCTAGGATTTTTTCTTCCAATCGAGCATGTTGTTCTTCTGATAAGTCCGATTTGGTTCGACCGGTGCAAACATCACAAATCCCACATTTGGGACTATCCTTTTCTCCGAAATATTTTAATAACAAACGTGAGCGGCAATCCGGAGTTTCGGCATATGCAATGGCTTTTTGCATTCGGAACAAATGCCGTTTTTTTAAAAACTCAAAACTCTGTTTGTCAATCAATAAATTTTTACCGGTGATTCGTTCTTCTAAAAATACGATTTGGGGTTTGTCCTTGATCGGTGTATATTTTAATACATCTTCTTTGTGAAGATATATCAACATTTTCTCAAGTTGGACAGGTGTCAATTTGAGTGAAGCCGCCAATTTATTAAATGATCGCAAATGCAATATTTGATTGAATCCTCCGTGATGACTTTGTAATATCCTACGTATGACCAAATCCAATTTTTTATTTTTTAATTGGTAATCATACAACTCCTCTTTTTCCATTAAGAATCTTACCGAAGGAGGAATATTAACCGCTTCACTCATGACCAGCCAACCATCTCTTTCCAATATTTTCAATGCATTGAAAACTCGAATGACCTCTAGGTCGTATTTCATCGAAAAATCGACGATATCAAAATCATAACCTTCGCCTTTTCCACTTCCAACCGCCAATTGGTAATGGCTTCCCAATGCTTGCCAAACCCGTTTGATTTCATCCATCGTGGGATAAGCCGCTTCGTATTGACGCTCTAGTTTTTTTCGGTCATTTTCGTGGTAAAGCATTACGGCGAACGACTTTTTGCCATCACGCCCACCTCTTCCCGCTTCTTGAAAATAAGCTTCGAGGTTGTCCGGCAAATCCAAATGAACGACAACCCTTACATCGGGTTTGTCTATTCCCATTCCAAAGGCATTGGTCGCCACCATTACCCGAATTTTATCTTTAATCCAAGCATCTTGTTTTGCCGACCTTTCATCTCCGGTCAATCCGGCGTGATAAAAATCCGCGCTAATTTTATTCCGAACCAAATAATTGGCGATGTCCCTGGTTTGCTTGCGGCTCCTAGCGTATACGATTCCCGTCCCTCGTACTTTCCGAAGGATTTCGACCATCTTGCGGGGCTTGTTTTCTTCATACAAAACCGAATAAGACAAATTGGATCTTAAAAAGGATTTTCTATATACTTGATAGCCTTTGCGGAATTCTAGTCGTTCCTGAATGTCAGTGACAACTTCAGGAGTGGCGGTAGCCGTTAATGCAATAAAAGGAATATTTTCCGGAAGGAATTCCCGTATTTCCGCAATATTCATATAAGGAGGCCGAAAATCGTACCCCCATTGGGAAATACAATGCGCCTCGTCAATGGCCACCAAATTGACATTCATTTTTGAAATCCTAGCCCTGGCCAAATCGGTCATCAAACGCTCGGGAGACAAATACAAAAATTTGATATTGCCATAAGCGCAATTGTCAAATATCCGATCGATATCGCGGTAATTCATTCCGGAATAAATGGCTTCGGCTTGTATCCCCTTCTTTTTCAAATTGAATACTTGGTCTTTCATCAAAGCGATGAGGGGTGACACTACGATACAAATGCCACTTTTACACATGGCCGGCACTTGAAAACACAAAGATTTTCCTCCTCCCGTCGGCATGAGCGCCAATACATCTTGACCTGACAATACCGCGTCGATAATGTCAGCTTGGGGTTCTCTGAATTCATGATAACCCCAGTAGTTTTTGAGTATGTCGTATTTGTTTTCCAATATTATTAAATACTACATTAAGGTGCCAATCGTTCCGCCTGCCAATTTCCTTTTTTATTGGAATAAATAAATCGGTCGTGCAATCGACTTTCACGGCCTTGCCAAAATTCGATGGTCAACGGTTCTACTAAAAAACCTCCCCAATGTGGTGGTATAGGTACTTCCTGATCGGAAAACAATTGTTCAAAATGCGTTGCATTTTTTTCCAATTGTTCCCTTTCGGGAATGATTTGGCTTTGGGGTGAAGCCCAAGCTCCTAATCGACTTCCCCTAGGACGTTTTTGGAAATATTTGTCAGAAGCTTCTTCCGACATTCGAGAAACAGTTCCGCGAATCCTGACCTGCCGTTCCATCTTCAACCAATTGAACACCAACGCCACTTTTGGTGTGTATGACATTTCCCGCGATTTGCGACTCCCATAATTGGTATAAAATACGAATCCTTTTTCCGTAACGCCTTTCAATAAAATGGTTCTTGCCGAAGGGGCGCCATATTCATCGACCGTCGCCAATATCATAGCATTGGGTTCGGGTTGTCCCTGTTCGATGGCTTCCGCCAACCATTCCTGAAAAAATAAAATGGGCGACTTTTTCTCATCTACCGTATCCAAAACGGTTCGTTTGTAACTCCGCCGCAATCCGGCTATCTTGTCATCATTCATAGGTAATACAACATCGGTTGAAGCAATCAGTTTCGAATGAAAGGCAAAGATAGAAAGGAATACTATTTTCCGACAAGGAAAAAATGGAGAGAATGGCTAAGTGAGAATCATGACCGTGAAACAGGTTGCTATTTGATTTTCTACAAACTGAACGCCGGCAAACCCACCATGCGATGGGAAGAAGCCGTCCAAGAAGCCCTTTGTTATGGATGGATTGATTCCACGGTCAAAAAATTAGATGAAGAACGACGAAAACAGCTATTCACTCCTAGGAAGAAAGGCAGTGGTTGGAGCTTGGTCAATAAAAACTACATCAAGGAACTACAAGCGCAACAATTGATGCGGCCTTCCGGCCAAACAAAAATAGACGCGGCGATGGAGGATGGTTCTTGGACGATGTTGGATGATGTGGAGGCGTTGATCGCCCCGTCCGATTTGTTGGACGGTTTCAAAGGGCATCAAAAGGCTTTCGATTTTTTTGACGGGCTGTCCCGTACCTATAAAAAAAGCTATTTGTATTGGCTCGTACAAGCCAAAAAGAAGGAAACCCGACAAAAAAGAATTGCTGAAATCGTTAGGCTTTGTAAAGAGGGAAAGAAGAGTCGATAAAACAAATTAAATTTCAGTTTTTCCTTCCCACTTTATTTCAATATGTCCCATACCCGCTTCACGTCTAAACCATTCTGATAACTTCTCACCTATTTTATCTGAAACCACCAGTTCATCGAAAGCATAAGATTGACCATTATCATTTGATATGACCATCCTATTATTATGAAGGACAATCTCCTGTGTCTTTGGGCCAATTGAAAAATCAAACCCCTCTATATCGACTAATCCGGTGGTTTCTTTAACAAGGACAAATGACTTTTCTCTTGAAATACCTGAAAGCAATAAAATGGCTCCTATAATCGACCAATTTATCCAATCAAAATTCAAGATCATTCTATCATATCCTATATTTGTTATTGCTGCTAAGATCGCTCCTATACCAAATAGAATTAACAGCAAAGAAGACAATTTATCATAATGGGTTTCGAAGACAAAGGATTGCTTTTTAGCCTTCTTAATAAATTGTTCATATAGACCATACAACAACGCAAACCCGAGAATGAAGGAGAGAATCAAATTATCCCATTCAAAATTCAAAAAATACATCACTATCAAAAAGATCAAGACACCTATTACATATCCCTTCTTTTTTCGTCTTGGTTTTATCATTATCATCTCTTCCATCAGATCAATTTTTAATAAAAAAAATCTACCCGTTCAATAAATCATGTTTCTTAAACGACTTGCCTTTCCTTCTCATCCATGCATGGTAAGCGCTTGGAATATCATGCTCCCAAACCGGTAATAGTATTGTAATAAGAATGCGATCAATATGTGATATCAAACCTAGGCCAATCGCTATGGCAAAAGGAACTCCCGCATGGTTGAATCCTAATAAAGCCGTGAAGGCGGCCAATAAGCTCAAACCCCACATTTTTGATAAAAATGCGTGTGTACAGGTTTCTTTTCCGAATCGAAATATACTAATCAAATAACAAGCGGCTTCCATTGCCAATATTGCGATAACGGAATTTCGGTTTTCCCGAATCAATTCCGGATACAACCAATAAGTACAAATGCCGAGTGATAACCAAAACAACATATCGGCTTGACTATCCATTCGCCGTAAGGCGGCTGTTGAGATATTATTTTTCCTAGCGATAACTCCGTCAAGGATGTCTGAAATTAATCCGAGATACATCAATATCAATAATATCGGAGCGGCGGATTGACCTAGGAAATAAGTCAATATCAAAAATATTGGAACCAGGATAACTCTAAAAAGAATCATCATTTTAGGGATATTCATAATTGATGTTTTTTTATCTTTCTTTAAAAATTATTCTTTGGATTTCTCTCTTCTAAAAAGACCGAATTCAAGGGTTAACACAGATGAATGCGAAGGACTCAAATTATTCACATTCAACTGATTTTCGAGACCAATAGCGACATGATTTCCCAAAGTTCTTCTAATCTTCAACTTAAAAGGCACATTGAATCCCCAGGATATTCGTTCATCGTCTTTTTCACGGAATTCAATGCCATTTTCTTCATATTCATTGAGCTTATAGTCATAAGTCCTCAATACGCCTACACCAATTTGCAACTGCATGCTCCACTTTCCCTTTTCCCTAAAATAACCAAATAAACCATTAAGCTCTTGCTGATTTCCCTTGCGGCGGTTCAGTGTTAAAAACGGATATCTCTTGCTGATATAATAGTCTATTGTAGACACCCAATTTTTTTTGATAAAATCACTACCTACACCTACAGCGACACCTTTCCTAAACCCCATTTTCAAACCGACAGAATAGCTATCTAATTTCAAAGTTGACTTTTCTTGTTGTGCTTGTATAGACGACATACAAAACAAGAAGAATACAGGGATTAATAACAATTTTAGATGATTCATTTTTTTCGGTTTTGCCCCGGGCTTAAACCCGGGGCGGTTTACTTCAATTCTATTTCAAATCTATTGCTCTTTTTTCCTACGCAATATTCCGAATTCAAGAGTCAGCATCGGACCGTGGAAAGATTGCTTTGTATTGACATTAAGGTTGTACTCAACCCCTATCGCCATATGTTTCCAGGGAATGAATTTGAATTCCATTTTTGCGGGAAAAGCCAAATTGAAAAAATAATCCGTTTCTCCTCTTTCAATAATACCTTCATGCTCTGTTATTTTTATTAGGTAGATGAATTCATATCCTCCCATCAATCCGACCCCGGCTTGTGCATGAAACCTCCACCACTTCTTTCCTACACTCCTACCAAAAAGGAGGTTGAAATTGTGTTGCCTTCCACGTACTCCCCTGAAAAACGGATACTCCTCCGTTAAAGAATAATCAATGGTATAAACCCAATCTTTCCGGATGATGTCCGTTCCGAAGCCAAAAGCAGGCCCACCACCGAATTTGTTATTTATGTGTAACAAGGCTCCTAATTTGACCCCTATGTTAAACCCATCTGCCGTCCATTCTTCGGAATGGTTTTGTGCTTGGGTCAGTTGTGCGGTCATTACAATAAAGAGCATGAAAACAATTTTTAGGACTTTCATTTTTCGAGTTTTTTTGTTAAAAAATAATTTTACAGGTTTGGCAACAAGGTTCATGAGAACGAGATAGGGAGATACTTAATGAAAAGAATAAAGCCGACCAACATTACGAGAAAGGAAAACAACATCGCCAAAATCGCCTTTCTTCTCATTTTTTTATCCCCACTTCGATTGGCCCTTCCAAAACCGATGCAAGCCATTATAAACCCAACTATTGCAAGAGGAAAAAAAATAGAGCTGAGGGCAGTTATCAACATAGATCTCCTTATTATTTTTTCTCCATTATCGTCGGATTTTTGCTTCGACAATTTCTTATTCAGTTTCTTGATGAGCCATCTTGTGATGAGGCCGGTTTTTTTCTTCTTTTTCGTCTCATATCGTTCCTTGGCAGGTGGTGTGTCATCGCCCACTACGGCGGAAGCCTGTTTGGGTACAAAGAGCGACATGGAAAACAACAAAAAGAAAATGAATAAATAGGAATTCAAATTTGGATTTTTCATGATATTATTTTTTATGGTTAAAATATATTTAGGCTAATGGGGATTGTAAATCCCATCAGCTTGACTTACAATTATGCCCTTATGTATCGGGATTTAATTCGAATATCATTTTCGAGGAAAGGGCCTTCACCGAATTTATGTAATTCAATAGAAGGAAACTG
>JAHDCE010000182.1 GCA_020630045.1 Saprospiraceae bacterium
TGGCATTTTGAGTATTGAACTCGTCAGGTTGTTTTGTCAAAATGATGTATGTTTATGATTCAAACATGCAACAACGATTATGGCTCGCATTTCCAAGAAAGAACAAGTAGAAGATATCGTTTCGATACTAGAAGATTTGTATCCCGAAACACCGGTTCCCCTTGATCACAAAGACCCTTATACATTGTTGGTCGCCGTATTGTTATCCGCTCAGTGTACTGATGAACGGGTTAATAAGGTGACGCCGCATTTATTCGCGAAAGCGGACAATCCCCATGACATGCTCAAGTTGACTGTCGAAGAGATAAAGGCCATCATCCGTCCTTGTGGTTTGTCTCCTAGGAAATCGCAAGCCATTTATGACCTTTCCGGAATTATTATCAATAAGCATGATGGTGAAGTGCCGCAGAATTTTGAAGACCTCGAAGCTTTGCCGGGAGTAGGGCACAAGACCGCCTCAGTAGTAATGGCTCAAGCTTTCGGCGTACCGGCTTTTCCGGTGGATACCCACATCCATAGATTGGCGGACCGTTGGAAATTGAGTACCGGTAAAAATGTCGTTCAAACCGAAAAGGACTTGAAACGTTTGTTCCCCAAAGAAAAATGGAACAAACTACATCTTCAAATCATCTTTTTCGGTCGTGAATATTGCCCTGCTCGGGGGCATGATCCGCATGTTTGCCCCATATGCAAAAAATATGGTCGTAAGAGTTTGTTCAAATAGCAACAAACCAAATAGGAGTCGGATACATCTATTTGGGTAAATGTCAGATATGAAATACCGAATTGGGTTGTTTTTGCTTTTTGTTATCGGAGCCTGTACGATTACAGATGAACAGGACTTTCCATTAACAAGCCAATTCACCAGAATGAAGTTGATTGACACCTTTCACAATGAACTACATTTAGATACATCGAGATATATTTCGGAGGCTGAATTCCACCCCATGTACATGGGACCAATCAAGGACTCATTGTATTTGAATTATTGGTCCGGACATTCGACTTACAGGACTGAAGATTGGTTCGGATATAGAATGCCGGATTCATTGGACATGAATATTTTCGTTGACACCTCAAGGGTGATTGGAGCCGTTGTCAAGTTTTGGATACCACCGCCACCTGTACTTGATGGAGAAGATGAAAACTCGGAAATCGGATATTTCCGGGGCGGAATAAAATCCTATCCTGTATTTGTCCAAAATGTATCGGAAGATACTTTGGGTGTCGGATATGGAGAATATATTCCTTTACTCATGGAAGCCAAGGACAAAGACGGAGTTTGGAGACCTGTACAAGAGACTTTCTTCTATGGCTGCGGTACTGGGTTGACACATTTTTATTTGCCTTCCGGCGAATTCTTACTCACTTCCTGTAAAATGTTTGCCGGTGATTTTGAAACCACGCTGAGACTGAAATTCAATAAAGTGTATTCCAATGAGTTTAAAGACAATATTCATCTTTCCCAATTTGAAGAAGCTCCTAGGAGTTGGGATTGAAACCCTACAACAAAAAACGCCTTGTCTACAACTTGTAGACAAGGCGTTTTTTGTTGTAGGAAAATGAAAATCAGACCATGGTTTCCGCTTTTTCCAAAGCTTTTTCCAAACCGGAAACATCCTTTCCGCCCGCTGTCGCGAAAAAGGGTTGACCACCGCCACCACCTTTGATTTCCTTGGCGATTTCACGAATCAAATTGCCTGCATGAACAGCATTTTCTCCTTGGGTCAATTCTTTACTGACAATCGCCATCAACTGTGGCTTTCCTTTGATTTCAGCACCGAATACGATGACGCAATCACCGATTTCCTGTTCCAACTCATATCCTAAAGTTTTAATCGCATTAGAGTCGGATAATGGCAGTCGGGCTGCTAGGAATTTACGTCCGTTCACCTCCTTGAAACTGGCTTTCAATTGTCCCTTCATCGCTTGTGCTTGGGCAGCTAGCAACTTCTCGACTTCCTTCTTAAGTTGCTTGTTTTCTTCTTGTAATTTGGAAACACTTTGCCCTACGTTTTTCGGATTTTTGAACAAAGAACGGACAGTTTGTAATTCCTCCAATTCCTTGTTGATATATTCTTCCGCTTTATCGGCTGTCAAAGCTTCAATCCGACGGATGCCGGTTGCGATAGAGCTTTCGGAACGAAGTTTGAACAATCCTATTTTTCCCGTAGAGGGAACATGCGTACCACCACACAACTCGCGAGAATACTCAGGATCGAAAGTAATCATCCGAACGAATTCCCCATATTTTTCACCGAACAACATCATTGCCCCGGCTGCTTCCGCTTCTTGGATAGAAATACTCCTCGATTCTTCCAACGGGATATTTTGACGGATTTTTTCATTCACCATCCGCTCAATAATCGCGATTTCTTCTTCCGTCACTTTACTGTGATGTGAAAAGTCGAAACGCAAATATTTTTCATCCAAATAAGAACCCCGTTGTTGGACATGATCCCCTAAAGTTTGCCGTAAGGCAGCATGTAGCAAGTGGGTGGCGGAGTGGTTGTTTTCCGTCAAACCACGCTTATTGGCATCCACGACCGCTTTGACGATGACTTCTTTGTTTTCGGGAAGTTTATTGACGATGTGGACGATGAGGTCATTTTCTTTTTGAGTAGAAATCACGGCGATTTTTTCTTCACCGAACCAAAGCAATCCTCTATCACCGATTTGTCCTCCGCTCTCTGCATAGAAAGGCGTTTTATCCAATACGATTTGGAATTGGTTTTTGTCCTTAATCTTTACTGTACGGTATTTCACCACTCGTGCGTCATCAACTTCCAAAAGGTCGTATCCTAAAAAAGAAACACCTTCGGATGGCCGCAATTCTTGCCAATCGCCCACCTCTTTTTTGGCATCCTCTTGCGAGCGTTTTTTCTGTTCGGTCAAGCAAGCGTCGAAGCCTTTTTCATCAACGGTCCATCCTTTTTCAGAAGCGATGAGCAATGTCAAATCCAAGGGGAAACCGTATGTGTCGAACATTTCGAATGCGGTGGAACCGTCAATGGTATTGTTTTCTACCTTGAGGTTGTCCAGTCGTTTCAATCCGCCTTCCAGTGTATTTAAAAATGCCCTTTCTTCTCCTAGGATAGTCGTTTGGACATGCTTTTCTTGCTTCCTGATTTCAGGAAATACATCCCCTAGTTCTTGTGCAAGCAACGGTACCATTTTGTGAAGGAAAGGCTCCTTGATATCCAAGAAGGAATAGTAGTACCGGACAGCCCTGCGAAGAATACGTCTGACCACATATCCCGCTCCCGAACGGAAAGGCATCTGACCGTCAGCGATGGTAAATGATACGGCCCTGAGGTGATCGGCTACCACACGCATAGCGATGTCGGACATGGCGTCCTTAGCGTAGCTATAAGTATATTTTTTACCGGATTCGGATTCTATAAATTTGATGAATGGTTCGAACACATCAGTGTCGTAGTTCGATTGTTTGTTTTGAATCGCCATACAAAGACGCTCAAAGCCCATTCCTGTGTCGATGTGTTTTTCAGGTAGGTTTTCCAAAGAGCCGTCCGCTTTGCGGTTAAACTGTATGAAAACCAAGTTCCAGATTTCAACGACCAAAGGGTCGTCTTGATTGACCAAATCTTTTCCGGGGACCTTGATTCGCTCTTCGTCCGGTCGTAAATCGATATGGATTTCCGAACAAGGGCCACAAGGACCGGTATCGCCCATTTCCCAGAAGTTGTCCTTCTTGTCGAAATAGAGGATTCGGTCTTCCGGTACATGTTTTTTCCAAAAACCTACGGCCTCTTCATCCGGGGATAATCCGAAGTCTTTATCTCCTTCGAAAACGGATACATATAAGCGATTTTTGTCCAGTTTGTAAACCTCGGTGAGTAGTTCCCAGGCCCAGTCAATGGCCTCTTGCTTGAAATAGTCGCCGAAAGACCAGTTGCCCAGCATTTCGAACATCGTATGATGATAACTGTCGATTCCTACCTCTTCCAAGTCATTTTGTTTTCCGGAAACCCGTAAGCATTTTTGGGTGTCGGCCGTTCGGCGATATTCCGGTACTTGGTTACCCAAGAAAAAATCCTTGAACTGGTTCATTCCCGCGTTGGTGAAAAGGAGGCTTGGGTCGTCTTTATTGACAATTGGAGCAGAAGGAACGATTTTATGTTTCTTACCTTCAAAAAAATCCAAGAAGGATTGTCGGATTTCTTTTGATGTCATCATAATGTTTTACAAATTATAACCTTTTTGTAATGAGTGTGTTATTCTTCAAGAGGCACGATTTTAGATACAAGTAAAATTGTTGTGGATTCGTTCCGCATCTTTATTTTATAATGAGTAAAATTTGGAGAATTGGATTTTGCGAGTTTATTTTGAGGTCGCAATGAATCAGATAAAGGAACAATCCTACCTATCTCAACGTCTCTTAATAGAAGCCCAAAGGTAGATGATTCTGCATAATATGCACACAATATGGGAAAGGAAAAGTTTGTCTATAACAATCAGACCTTACGATATGAGAAAGTTGTAGAGCCATTAAAAATTAAGGTACTTCGCGTTTTTGCGTTTACCTGTGCTTTTATACTCTTCGCTTTTCTCGCCTACATTATACTGGATGCTACCTTAGAGTCTCCGAAAGATCGCGCTATGAAGCGCGAACTGCGGCAGATGAAGACTCAATACAAGGCACTAAGCTCCAAGATGGACTCTTATGGAAAGGTTTTGAATAATATTAAGGATCGCCAGGAAGGAGCTTTCGGGATGGCTTTCGGTATGAATCCGATAGATGAGGATGTTTGGGAAGTGGGTATTGGTGGTGTCGATCGCTACAGCAATTTAACTAAGTATCCGACTACCGGCGATTTGATGATGGATGTTACCAAAAAAGCTGATAAGTTAGGACGTCGTATGGTATTGTTATCTCACTCTTTGGATAGTGTGATGGCTTTGGCTAAAAATCGAGATGAAATGTATGCGGCGGTTCCTACGATTAAGCCTATTAGAGAAGATAAACTCAATCGTAAAATTACATTGCTTTCAGGCTTCGGTATGCGTTTGCATCCGATTCACAAGGTGATGCGTCCTCACAAGGGAATTGATTTTTCTTGTCCTAAAGGAACACCTATTTATGTTACCGGAAATGGAAAAGTAATCAAGGTCGAGAAAAAGAAAACCGGGTACGGATGGAATGTTCGTGTTTCACATGGATATGGTTACCAAACCTTGTACGCTCATATGAGCAAAATTGATGTAAAGGTTGGTCAGGAAGTAAAAAAAGGTGAAGTTATTGGTTTAGTCGGTAGTACAGGTACATCTACTTCTCCGCACTTACATTATGAAGTCCATTACTTAGGCAAAGCGGTAAATCCGATTCATTATGTATTGGATGGTCTTAGCACCGAAGAATATCAAAACATGGTGGATATGTCTTCTTTAAATAATCAATCATTTGATTAATACTCAATAAATGCAAAAAGATATTTTATCCGGAAAAGGCTTCCTTATGGGAAGCCTTCTCTGTTTGGTCGTTGTTTGTTTGTTTTCTTGTCAATCCGATAACTCGAAAAAAGCCGCAGGGCTGATTGAAGAAGAAGGACAAAAGGTACTGGTATCAGAAGATACCACTAAAGAATCCGAAGAAGCCCATTCGGATAAGGCAACAGGGGATACTACTCAAATCCGTGTACACGAAATTATCGGGGTAGGGGACATGATGCTCGGAACGAATTATCCGAATAAATCCTACCTTCCGGCTAATGGAGGTGCCGACCTATTGTCGGAAGTACAAGGTATCCTTCAAAATGCCGAAGTGACTTTCGGTAACTTGGAAGGGACATTACTCAATTCCGGTGGACAGGTGAAAAGGTGTTCTAATCCGAGTCTGTGTTATGCCTTCCGTTCTCCGGAAAATTATGTGGATCATTTTGTAAATGCGGGTTTTGATGTGGTAAGCATAGCGAATAACCACACGGGAGATTTCGGCCCCACCGGAAGAAAAAGAACCAAGGAAGTGCTGACTTCCTCAGGTATCGCATTCGCCGGTTTAGCGGGTACGGACGAAACGACCGTCTTTGAAAGAAATGGTGTGCGATATGGTTTCGCCGCCTTCGCTCCTAATACCGGAACTGTTGATATCCGACAAATCACAAGGGCGAAAACCATCGTTCAAAAATTGGCGGAACGTTGCGACATCGTCATCGTTTCGTTTCATGGTGGTGCCGAAGGCGCCAAGCATCAGCGAACTCCTTGTAAAACGGAAACTTATTATGGCGAAAACCGTGGCAATGTTTGTAAATTTTCCCATGCGGTCATTGATGCCGGGGCGGACATCGTTTTTGGTCATGGACCGCACGTTACGCGTGCTATAGAATTGTACAACAATCGTTTCATTGCTTATAGTCTAGGTAACTTTTGTACCTATGGCCGTTTCAACCTCAGGGGAGAAGCAGGTGTGGCACCGATTATCAAAGTAGCGGTGGATGACCATGGTGGCTTCTTACATGCAGAAATCACTCCGATATATCAGGGCAAAACACATGGTCCTAGAGTTGATTCGGAGCGTAGGGCTATCAAAATATTACAGAATTTGACAAAATCCGATTTCCCGGATACTCCACTCGAAATCATGGATGATGGTTTTGTGTTTAAAAAATAAATAAGTACTCGATCAAAAGTAATGTATAGATACAGGCGAGAGGATTTTCACAACGCAGCCTACTGCGAAAATCCGCCGCATGGAATATATGATTGCTTTTGGACGGGTACTTAAGAAAAGGCTTCCCACGGGAAGCCTTTTTGATATACTCGTTTGCCGAAATGAAATCTCCTTTATCCTTCCGTAAGGGAATTCCCTTTTTTTGTAATAAGTCCGAATCGGATTTTCGCAAAGATGTCTATGAGCAATATGAAAGTATGGTGGTTAGACAATCCGCGTTGCATCTTGCCGATCAAGTTTGGGGGAAATATCCCTTGCAACCCATACTGGACTTCGCCGCTGATTTCTATCCGGATGGTTCTGTTCAAAATATCTTGGAAATTGGCAGCGGGGTAGGGAGATGGATCGCAACCCTGGCCCAATTGTATCCTCATGCATCTTGTTGGGGCATTGATTACAGTTATCAAATGCTAAAACGGGCAAATGAGTATTGGATTCTAGGCCAAGACCTTTTTATTGATTTATCGAATCGTGGTTTTGATTCAACACATACTTTGAAAGGGCATCGCTTAACCAATTTGAATTTGGGATTGTCCAAAGCTTCGAATCTACCATTTTCGAATAATAGTCAAGATTTGGTATTGAATAGTTTTTTGTTGGATCGATTGGATGAACCGATGAAAGGTCTCATGGAAATGTACCGAGTATTACGACCCAAGGGAAAACTCATTGTCGTCACACCACTTAATTTTAATCACGTGACCCATTGGAAAACTTTGTATCCCGCAAATAAAATTTATGATGTCTTGAGTCAAATGGGATTTAGTATTGAAGAGTGGAAAGAGGAGCTCATCATCCAAGAGCCGTTGGATTTTCGGGGGAATGTCGTGACCTGGAACTGTTTGGCTTTTGTAGGAGTTAAGTACCCGGCCATAAGTAATTAGGGAATATGCTTTTCGGGTCTTTTTGCTTTATCCTTCGTACAGTCCTCA
>JAHDCE010000183.1 GCA_020630045.1 Saprospiraceae bacterium
TTTGGACCACCTTTTTGTCCAGGACAAACGATACAAATTTTATAGTCACGGAAGCATGTTCGATATTCAAAATGATTCTGAAGAGACTTTGGATTTACTTGGTGCTCAAGAAATCCCCGATGAAGTAAAACGTACTGCGAAGATGTTTCGGGACACCTTGGTGAAGTCCTTGGAAATTTCAAGGGAATACTACAAGAAATCGGATATTGAGATTTTTCCTTCCAAGGCGGATGTCAACTAAAAATCTGAGTCCTTTCTTACGGAATAACAATTCGTTTCGCCTCGGAAAATTTTTGACTTTTTATAATTAAAAAATACAATCCTGAAGGATACTTTGAAAGGTCGAAAGTAGTGGTGTGAGGAAAGCTGATTTCCGAATCCATCTTGTTAAAAATCAATGCTCCTTTTACATCCAATAATTGCCATTGAATGGTATGTGTACCTGTACCTTCTAATTGAACATGAACCTCCTTTTTATATTTATCCACCGGATTGGGGAACAATGTCGATTTGATATAAGGATGATTTTCCGATTGTTGTTGAGCGATCGGATTTCCGTTGTTGAATATTTGTTGCTGTTGGATAGCGACGGTCGTTTGGATGGTCGTATCGTTTGATATGGCGATAACGGGTGGTTGCTCATCCGGTTTTTTATGGGTTCGAATAGAAGATATGAATGCATCCGGATGACCATAAAAATGATTCGATTTTTCTTCGTCCAAATTCGGATGCCATGTTTTTCCTTTTATTTTTAATTTTCGGTCGCCGATTTTAGAAGGAACATCAATACCGCCGCCACAGAATAGTAATCCGCCGGTGGCGACTTCCATTCTCAATGTGTGGTCAAAGTCTTTAACATGGAATCCTCCCATATTTTGTGTGGACAATATTTCCCCGGAAGGAGAATAAGAAGCAATGAAATATCCTCTTAAATCATTTTTAAGTTCGGTTTTTTTCCCTTTGCCGTCAAGAATTTCCAAATCTTTCCAATAACTTCCGGAAATCCAAATATTACCGGATGAATCGATTTCCAACTCTCCGGGTAAATCTTTGTTGGGACTGCTGATTTCGGATATCCATTCCAGCTCTTCTTTCACATTAAATTTAGTCAAATAGAAGTCGTAATCACGTGCTTTATATTCTTTTCCATTTAGTACCAGTCGGTTGGTTTGTGGGATAGAACTGTAATTTTTCCATGACTTGATAATACAATAAGTATTCCCTTGATTGTCATGTTTTCGTTTATAGATCCGTCCGGTTTCCAGCTTTGGCACAAAGTCCCTGACTCCGGTTAATTCCCCATGCGTATTGATGGTAAATATTCGTCGAAACATTTCATCCGATTCATCTTTTAAATCAAATTCTTGTCCTAGGGTATTTTTTAATTCTATGGATTTGAAATGTAATATTCTTATTGAAATATTACCCTTTTCGTCAACGGTCATGTCTTTGGGCGATGCGTTTCCTTTTCCACCATAAAATACCCATTCTTCATCGCCTTCCGGCGAATATTTTATGAAAATAAAATGCAGATAGGTAATGGACTGTGGCAGGATGATATGCTGGTCGAATGCGATGGTGCTGCTGTGGCAATGTGCCCTTACATAAATATTGTTTTCCGCATCCGTCTGCGCTTCAAAAAATACGGAGTTGTCCCTGCTCAATGCTTTTCGTATCCATTTCAATTTACCTTTCGAATCATACTTGGCGATGAATGAACTCAGTGGCATTTTCCGTCGGTATTCTTCCGAAATCAATCCCGGTATGGTATCCGTTTTTCCACCGATGGAATGGAATATCGCTTTGCCCCGATAATTTCCGGTAATGATAATATCCCCTTTGTTATCTACATGAGTGTCCCAGATATGAATGCCTTTTTCTGCTTCCAAATTCAACATCCATTGTACGTTGCCGAGTGTGTCGTATTGGGATAGGAATGCCGATCCCCAACCATAAATATAGTTCATGTCTTTTTCTTCCTTGGTGATATGATTACCGTCGCGACTTTCCATTCTTATTCCACTTTTGGGCGTAAAAAATCCGGAAACGATCATGCTGCCATCCGGATGTGCGGCGATGTCGGATATTCCCTCGGAGATGTCACTATCTATTTTTTGTACCCAATTGACAGGTTGGGAGTATATGGATAAAGGAAGGTTTAATATTGCAATAAGAATAAAAGGAAAAGTAAAATATTTCATGATTTGAATTTCAAATTCGTTTGACGTTTCGTGTCGAGCTGCAATTGCAAAACATCCGGTCTGGAATAATGTCCGGTCGGGTCGAAATTGTGTCTTTCACGTAAGACATGTCCGTAATCCAATGTCGCTGTGAATAGCTTTTCTTTTTCCGCTTGAGGTTCAATGATCCAGGAGCCGTCAGGTGCGGCGATACATGAACCTCCATTGGAAATCCAACCTTCACTCCCTTTCTTGATGCGCTTATGGTGGGGAATGTCCGATGTGATGTCTTTTTTGTGTAATAAACCACAAACAGAGATGACGAATGATCGCGACTCCAAGGCGATGAATCTTGTGATATCGGGCGTATTGTGCATGCCGCCCGGCCATATGGCCACATGAAGATTTTCTCCTTGTGCGTATAGTGATGTTCGTGCAAGCGGCATCCAGTTTTCCCAACAGTTGAGCGCTCCTAGGGTAAAAGGGCCGATAGGGTGGGTTCGAAGCCCATTTCCATCTCCGATGGACCAGCAAAGACGTTCCTCATGTGTAGGCATGAGTTTCCTATGGGCTGAACCGATTTCTCCTTGGTTGTTGATATAAACCGCCGTACAATAGACGCTGTGTCCGCCTCTTTCGAGAGGACGTTCGACGATACCCAGAACTGTTGAAATATTTTTATCCTTACAAACTTCTTGAATGTCTTTTAAATCTCCATTTTCTATACATATCGCTTGGGATACATAGTGTGCATATATTTCTTTTTGTATCGGGTCGTTGAAATTCGCCCCATTGGTACGCTCTATCCAGAAAGGATATCCCGGCAGGAACGTTTCTCCGAATACGATTAATCCGCAATTCTTTTTTGCAGCTTTTTTGATGTAAGAAATGACCCTTTCCGTCGTTGCTTTTTTATTGAGCCAAACGGGAGCAGTTTGTGCGATTCCAACTTTCAATGTTTTCATATATCTTCGTTTACAAAATCAAGATAGTATGAAATATCTATTCCCCTTGTTATTTGTGTTTTTTTTAGCGGCATGCGGCGGCGGTTCGACCGAGTCCCAAAATGAGAATGTACAAACCACTCCGATGGGCGTTTCGATTCCGGTAATGAAAACAGACAAGGCCCGTAAGGCTCGTTTGCGATTTGATTTGACAGAGGTTATCCGAAAAAAAGATCGGGTTTCATTTGTAATCTTAGTGTCGAACAACAACGACGCCGGACAAATCCAATATTACAAAAGTGAAATGGCATTGACGGATGGAAATGGGTATATCTTCAAACCCACTGCGGCCAGTATAGAAAATAAAAATCAATTCGCCGATGATGCTTTAGTCGATGTTGCAGAAGATGCAAAAATCAAAACTTTGATAGAGTTCGAGGATCTCAGGGATGATACGGAAGTGGGGCAACTGTTTTTTAAAGGAGAAATTTTCCGGGAAGGAAAAAAGAATAGACCTTTTGAGGCGAAGTTCAAGGATATTCCCCTCAAGGGGAAATAATTACTTTTGGACGGGTACTTAATACACTTTAAACAAAATAATATTAAATTTTGAAAACATCTTTCGTCCTGACTCCGCTTCACGTTCTCGCCATGATAGCTAGGGCTATCAGGCTCCGAGCGCTCATTGATTCATGACAAAATCTTGTTCCCAATTCTTTAACTTACTTTGTTTACAGTGTACTTAAGCACAAAAAACGGCGACGCTCGGGAGTGGCGTCGCCGTTTTAAAAAACTATTATTCGAGAATGACAATTTCTACCCTTCGGTTCATTGCCCGCTCTTCGGAAGTTTTGGGTCTCGGGTAAATCATTTTTGAATTACCATACCCTTTATATTTTAAGCGCGATTTATCAATGCCGTGTTGCTCCAGATAATCTGAAACGGCTTTCGCTCTGTTTTTAGATAATTCCCACTGGTCTTTATTTAATTCACGAGGACTGATGAAGGGAACGTTGATATGACCCCCGACTTCTATCCGGACATCAGGATTTTCATCCAATGCCTTTTTCAACTTCTTTAATTCCAATAAGGAAGCCGGAAGGATTTTAGCACTTCCATTTTGGAATTTCAATTCCTTTAAATGGATGGTTTGTCCCGGTCGGAGTGGTGTCATAGAGATTTCTACTCCATTCAAATCCATTCCGCTATCCACGCTTTGATAAAAATAACCCGGTGCGTAAATATTGATTTTACCTTCAGTGATTTCATCTTTCGGAATTTCAATCCAACCGTTTTCATCACTTTTTAAAGGTTGATTTCCTCTTTCCGTCGGGATTTCAATGGTTACCTGTATAGGTGTACCGGTTTCTTTATCTACGAACAAGATTCCATTGTCAAGAGACGCTTTTACCTTTTTTTCTAAAACCGTTTCGTTTTCATTGTTTTTAAAAGTTTCCGGTTTTTCCGGAAATGCTTTTTTCTCAACCGTGATTTCATTCAAAGGCGCAGCTTCGCGTTTTTCCTCGACTTCCGGTTCGGGAGTCGGTTCATCAAGAACCGGTTGTTCTTCCATATCGGCCAATTCTTCTTCGACGACCGGTTCTTCTTCCTGAACATCATACAAGCTATTCAAAGCAACAGGAAATATTCTGTTCTCCGCACTGAAATTCATTTCGTCAGGTAGTAAATCCGGTTGACTAGAAGCCATGAATTCCATATCCGGAGTGGCTTCCCGTTGTTTGAATTCAGTAGGCGTTTTATCTGAGGATTCGTTTTCGACGATTTCCAATTCAGGTTCAGAAATTACGGGTTCAATCGATTCGATGTTCGATTTTTGGATGAAATCCAGTTCCACAATTTCTTTTTCTTCCTTTTTAACCTCAATAGATTGACTAGGAGAAACTACTTCTTTTTTGGTGAAAATAGGAGCCTCTTTCGCAGGAGTTTTTATTTCCTCTTTTGAAAGTTGGGGAACAGGCTGAACTTCTTCCTCTATCTTTTTTTCAGTTTGGATTGGAGCAGGTGCCGGTGCTTTTTCAACCACAGGCATTTTCAGTTCTTTAAATTGAAGATTGAAAGGAGCTTTTTCTTCCTGTTTGACCCTTTCGATGACTCGAATCGTAGCTCGTCTGTTCTTTTTTCTGGATTCGTCAGAAAAATTACTGACAATCGGATCGTCTTCACCCATCCAATTCAAATGGATTTGATGTTCAGGAACACCTTTATCCATAAGGTATTTGGCAATTGCCATGGCCCTTAGTCTGGATATCTTGAGATTGATATCCGGCGAACCCACATTGTCCGTATGCGCGGTGACACTGATGTAAAGCTTCGGTTTTCCGATGACTTGGCGTGCGAATTCATTCAACGACCGTTTATATCTAGAATCAGGTCGAGTCTTGTTGAATCCGAATAAGACATCTTTTTCTTTCAGTTGGACAAAGCGTTCCTTGTAGGAAGGCGCTTCGTGCCCTTTTGCCTTGTACTTTCCGAATACCAATAGGAATGCAATGGCAAAAAGGATGCTTAATCCCCTTGTTCTCATAGTATGCAATATTTAAAAACTTAACTTGCTCCCAAGTTCCCTCTTCCTGGGAGCACTCGCATCATCCAAATGTGTGATGATGTGACATGATGTTTATCAGGTTCTAGAAATATTTTTCAATATGATTCCTTGATTCCACATCTATTATTAACCCTTTGTTGTTATCACATCATGTCCTAGTGACATGGAATGATAATTAATTTTGGTTTTCTCTGTAAAGAGTTAGAAGAAATGCTTCATTCCAATAAACATACATATAGGAATTCTATTCAATCATCATACCAAATTTTGTGAAAGGGGAGAATATTCATTCCTTTGCCTCCTAAATGGAACTCACCGGAACATATAAACAAATACTAGGATTGTCCCTGCCGATAATGATAGGCAGTGCGGCACAGCAAATTATCGCCTTGAGCGACAGTGTTTTTTTGTTACAAAAAAGTACGGAAGATTTTGCTGCGATTGGATTCGTCGGTGTTTTTTACCTAGTAGTTGCAGCAATCGGTTATGGTTTTTCCAAAGGAGGGCAAATCATGATCGCCCGACGGATGGGGGAAGGGGATATGGAAGGCGTCGGAGGAAGTTTCAGGGCAATGCTGGCATTTGAAGTTTTGCTTGCCATTCTTTTGTTTTTGTTCATTGTATTTATTTGTCCGACGCTGTTCGATTATCTCATCGTATCGGATGTAATTCTTGAGAAAAGTTTGGCATATCTGGATTATCGATCCTATGGTGTGTTTTTCAGTTTTTCAGGGATGAGCATCATCGCTCTTTATACCGGCGTGGCTCGTCCTTGGTTCATTATAGTAGATACTATTATTTTAGGTGGACTTAATTTAATCCTGAATTACGGATTGATTTTTGGAGCATTAGGGTTACCCGAAATGGGTATCGCAGGTGCGGGATTGGCAAGTACCATTGCTGAAGTCATTGCATTTATCGTTTTTGTCATTTATATCTTTTTTGATAAAAAAGCTCGGGGGTATAAGTTGCTACGTGGCAAAATTGACCTGCAATTAATCAAAAATCAGGTTTCGATCGCCGCACCCGTCGTCGCTCAATCCGTCATCGGTTTAGGGAGTTGGGTTATCTTTTTCGCGACGATTGAAAACCTAGGAGAAAGATCATTGGCCATCACCAATTTTGTCCGCATGATTTACTTGGTACTTTCTGTGCCTGTTTGGGGATATTCATCAGGAATCAACACATTGACGAGCAGTTGTATCGGCCAAGGGAAGGATGACATGGTGATGCCGATGACTTGGAAAACTTCTTGGCTGGCGTTTTTGACAACGGCTCTCATGACGATACCGGTTCTGATATTTCCCGAAACCTTGTTGAGTCCCTTGTTTTTATTCAGTAGTTCTGAAACGGATGCTACCTTGATTACGGATTCCATTTCTTGTCTTTATGTTCTAGGTGGAATTCTTGTATGTTATTGCTTCGGCGCTATATTTTTTAATTCCGTTTCTGGAACAGGTGCAACCTTTAAGGGATTATTGATTCAATTCGTATGTGTCATTTTCTATTTGGGGTATATTAAAATTACGATTCCCTACCTTGGCTGGGGACTTGAATGGGGGTGGGCCGGAGAAATATTTTATTGGATAATAATGTGGCTAGCCACATACTGGTATCTTAAAAGAGGTAATTGGAAAGACATTAAACTATAAAAACCGGTTAAATTCTTCCTAAAGGCGATGTCATGCCTGCAAGATGCTATAGATATATGTAAATTGAAGGAGTGCTTTTACTTGATGATAAGTACCCGGCCATAAATAATCAGGGAATATGCTTTTCGGGTATTTTTGCTTTATCCTTCGTACAGTCCTCAACTTGGTAGCTACGGCTACCAGTTTCCGGGCTTCCCTCGACTAAATCAAAAATACCCATGAAAATCATTATTCGATTACTTTTGGCCAGGTACTTAGTCAA
>JAHDCE010000721.1 GCA_020630045.1 Saprospiraceae bacterium
TCAAAATGGAAAACGAAAGGAGGAAAAATTTATTCATTATTACTTTCTAATATAATCGTAAAAGAGTAGTGTTCTGAAAATTATTAATAAACAGTGTACTCAAAAAGCTAAAAAGGCGTCAATTTGCCCATCAATGACATTCAATGTCCCTTCGTCGGCGACGTTTTTTGACTCGTCCAATATTCTCCCGATTCCCGAAATGGGCAGTCGGTTTGGATGCACGGTCATACCCAAATGCATCAATATACCTCCTAGATGTTCCAAACCCCTTAAGTTGCCCGCACGACCCAGAGCGACACCGACTAACAATGCTTGGGTATTGTGAAATGTCTCCTTGGAGTTTCTGATGGACAAAGAATCCAAAAACACCTTCAATACACCCGGAAAACTTCCATTATATTCAGGTACGACGAATACGATTTTTCCGGAAGGAATCAACCATTCATCTTGAACTTTCGTTACGGATGCTCCTTGGCCATCAGGGGTATACATGGCACCATGAAGTGACCAATCATCCAAGGCATTCAAATCAAGTAGATTGACAGTGTCTCCTGTTTTGGCTTGAAGTCGTTCTGCATAATGCTTTGCGAAATGATGGGTGTTTGAATCGGTTCTATTAGTACTGGAAATGACTGTTATCATGTTGTGAAATATTGATGATTAAGCGTTGTTTCTCCGCAAAAGTAAGGATTCAAGATGAATTATTTTCCCTTGAGGTGAATGATGGGATATAGATAAAAAAGAAAGCCCCTCGCGATTTTCGCGAGGGGCTTTTATCAAAATATTGGATGCGGATTACTTTTTCTCGTCATCCACCTCTTCATATTCAACATCGGTCACATCTTCATCGTCTTTGCCACCGGCACCATTGTCTCCTGCATTAGCAGTTGGGTCAGGATTGGCGTTTTGCTCATTTTGAGTCGCTTGATACATATCTTGGCTAGCCGCTGTCCAAGCATCATTCAATACTTGTGTCGTTGCATCTATTTTATCCATGTCCTTCGCTTGATGAGCGGCTTTTAATTCCGCAAGCGCCGATTCGATAGCCTCCTTTTTGTCAGCAGGAACTTTTTCTCCGAATTCCTTAAGTTGCTTTTCCGTTTGGAAAATCAAATTGTCAGCGGTATTCAATTTATCTACCTCTTCACGAGCCTTTTGATCGGCTTCGGAATTGGCTTCTGCTTCTGCTTTCATCCTAGCGATTTCATCATCGCTCAATCCGGTGGAAGCTTCGA
>JAHDCE010000184.1:0-6203 GCA_020630045.1 Saprospiraceae bacterium
GGATATTGGATGGATTTGACGGGGTCGTTTATGAAATGACCTCTGATAAGTACTCTAGTTTATATGTCGATACTTAATTGGATTTGAATATAAATTTGATGACTCACACACAAGAAATCAAATTTCGACGTATTTTTGTCATCACGCAAATGAGAAACTGTTAATGAATATACCTACCAAGTTACCTCAAATAGGGCAGAGCATCTTTACCAAGATGAGTATGTTGGCTACTGAATATAATGCCATCAATTTGTCTCAAGGATTCCCTGATTTTGATTGTGCCGACCCACTCAAAAAGTTGGTGACTCATTATATGAATGAGGGATTCAATCAATATGCTCCCTCTCCCGGATTGCCTCAGTTACGACAAGCCATTGCAAAAAATGCCATGCAGAAGTATGGTGTTAATTGTGATGAAGAGGATATTACGATTACATCAGGAGCTACGCAAGCATTGTTTGCCGCCATCACCTGTATCGTCAAACCCGGAGACGAGGTGATTTTGATAGAGCCGGCTTATGATAGTTACAAACCGGTTATTCAACTAGCGGGGGGGATGGCCCGATCCTACGAATTGTCTGCACCGGATTACAAGATTGATTGGACGGCTTTTGCAAAATTCATTACGATTAAGACGCGGTTGATCATCATCAATAATCCGCATAATCCTACGGGTAAAGTATTGGAGAAAGAGGATTTGATTCAATTGCAAAAGCTGGTTCAGGGAACGGATATCGTCATTTTGAGTGATGAGGTATATGAGCAAATGGTGTTTGACGGAAAGGAACATTGGAGTGTCTTACGGTTTCCTGAATTGAGGGAACGGAGTTTCATCACCTATTCTTTTGGAAAAACATTTCATGCGACCGGGTGGAAGATGGGATATTGTATCGCTCCGCCGGCTTTGACCAAGGAGTTTCGGCGAGTACACCAATTCATTGTTTTTTCGGTAAACACACCGATTCAATATGCATTGGCGAACTATATCACCGATCCAGCGACTTTTCAAGGAGTGAGTGATATGTACGAGCAGAAAAGGAACTTGTTCATGGAAGTGACTGCCGGTTCACGTTTGAAACCGATTCACTGTGAAGGCTCCTATTTCATGCTATTCGATTACTCCGATATATCCGACGAACCGGATACCGAATTCGCAATTCGAATGACGAAAGAATTCGGCGTAGCGGCTATTCCCGTTTCTCCGTTCTACTCTTCCAAATTGGATGAAAAAGTAATCCGACTTTGCTTCGCGAAGCAAGATGAGGTGCTTCGTAAGGCAGGAGAGTTACTTTGTAAGATGTAAGTTATTCGTGTTCTCTCACGTTTTTCGCTAAAATCGGCCTGTAATTCAATGAGGTGAAATAATGTTTGATTTCACCATATCGATCATTTTCTCGCTCCTTGACGAGATGAACCCAGTGTACTGCCAAATCATTACTTTCATTGTCTTCGGTGATATATTCCAATACGGCTACTTTCCGCATGGGGTCTTCGGAAAGGATGTGGCGGACTTCAAACCAATCCGGCCCCTTAGCGGTCATTCGCTTGATGGCGCCAAATCGTTTTCCTTTTTGTTTTTCTAGGATTTCTTTACCCATCTCAGCGAGATTGGATTCCCTTTCGTCTAGTTTGCCTCTGACGGTTTGGCTAACCGTATCAGGATAGTTTAGCCAATTTTGATAAGTCTTCTTTTTTGCTCCTTCAATGCCGCCGAAACCTTTGAGGGTTTTGGCAGCAACCTCTAGGTATTCCTTAATTTCCCGATCCTCCGGAAATAACAAAGCGACTCCTTTGAGGTATAATTCATCCGCTAGTAGTTTTTGGTAGGATTTGATCGGTTTCATATCGCCTGAATCCATGTCGAATTCGACTTGGTATTCATCCCTTCTATCAAAGAACTGTTTTTTATTTTCTTCGACTCTTTTTTTGAAAAAGTTGAGGGTCGTTACACTTGATGTCAAACCGACATAGGGCGAGTCTCCATCCAGTATTTTTTCACCCTTACTCACCACTTGTTGTAAGTTGTTCCAAGCTGTCCGGATTTTTGCGGAACCACCTTCCATGATTCGTTCCTTGATTTCTTGATAAAATTGCTCGAACTGGATTTGCTGATAAGGGCTAGTGTTATTATGACCGTAAGTTCGGAGTTTATGAATGAGTTCCTCCAGGTCGTGCATGTACTTGTCAATCGGAGTCGTTGCCTCGATAAATGCACTGATTTTTTTATTCCTCGCTTGGGCTTTGGCAGAAAGATTATCGTATTCTTCGGTATATCGTTTTATCGCCGCATCGTCCTTTCCTTTTAAATGTCGATCCAGTAAATTATTGAACTCTTGTCGGGAAGGTTCGATGTCAATGGCTTCTTCTTCCAATACTTTTTTTCGGATTCCATTCATGAAACCCTCTACTTTTTGGGTGGAGTCGCCCAAGGAGGCATTGCCTTTTTTCTCCGCCAATTTTTGTTTCAACGCATCGAGTTCCGCTTGCATCTTATCTGCCGCTGTGGCGTCTAATGCACGGAGTTTTTCTACACGTCCATAGCGGGCTTCAATATCGCTATTGGTGAAGACAATCCGCCCCTCGTCCAATTCCGAGTTTTTCGAATCCAAAAACGATTTCAACTTGTCAACCAATTCGTCCCGTTCGTTTCCGGATTTAGCGCGCTCAATTCGTTGGTTGAGCTGTTCGATTTTTTCTCTGGATTCTTCCGCTAAACCGGCGTCGATTTTTTCTAACTTTTTAATGAATTTGGCGGCACTTTCGGGATTTCCATATCTTCTTGGGGGTTCCGGAGCCTCCAGTTGTTCTTCGATTTCATCGAATATTTTTTCGATGCGTTCCATGAGCTTGGCAATTTCTCCTTCCTCTTTCGCTTCATCTACTTCAGCTGCTAGCAAGTCATATTGGGATTGCATTCGCTCTGCCAATCCGCTGTCCTTCCGACTGACTTTACGGATGCGGCCTTTGGCTTTGGACAAGTAGCGTCCACCTTTTTCCATATCCGCCAAAGCGTTTTGGATATCTTCGTTGAATGCTACTATTTGTTTAGCGTCCCGCTCGTCTTCATGGTCGGAGGGGATTGGGGTGACATGAATTCCCATTATCGTGTTTTTGTTTGGTGATGAAATGACTCCCCAAATATAATGGATTTTCTATTTCGCCGGAAGGCGGACAAAAGAAGGTGCTTAATTATCAAATTGAACCCGCATTCCCTTTTTGTTTTCATTGAACCCGCCACGCTCGTATGCAAGGTGGCCACTGACGATGGTATGTGTGACCCGACCTTGGAAAGTGTGTCCCTCAAACGGAGACCAACTACATTTGTAATGGATGTTGCTTTTGTTCACCGTCCATTTTTCGTTAAGATCTACCAATGCCAAATCGGCCCAATACCCTTCCCTGATGTAACCTCGTTCCCTGACATTAAAGCAAATTGCCGGTGCATGACACATTTTTTCTATGATTCGCTCCAAGGAGATTTGACCTTGTTGGTAGAATTCCAACATTACGTTAAGGGAGTGTTGAACCAAGGGGACACCAGAAGGGGCATTGAAGTAGGTTCCTTGTTTTTCTTCCCAAGTATGTGGAGCGTGATCCGTAGCGATAATGTCCAGTCGATTATCGAGTAATGCAGGTAAAAATGCGGAACGATGGGATTCATCTTTAATGGCCGGATTGCATTTGATTTGTGTTCCCAAATCCGCATATCTGTCACTGTTGAAGTACAAGTGATGAACGCAAAGTTCCGAAGTGATCCTTTTTTCCGCCAAGGGGATATCATTCCTGAAAAGGTCCAATTCATCCACAGTGGATATATGGAGGATATGTAATCGGGTATTGTGCTTCTTGGCCAAGTCTACCGCTAAGGAAGAAGATATCAAACACCCTTCTGTATTCCTGATGATAGGGTGGTATTCGACAGGTACGTCTTCCCCGTATTTTGCACGGTAAGCCTCCATATTGTTACGGATAGTCGCCTCGTCTTCGCAATGGGTAGCGATGAGCATGGGAACTTTTGAAAACAGGTTGTCGAGTGTCGTGGCGTCATCCACTAACATATTTCCCGTACTGGAACCCATGAATATTTTGACACCGCAAACATTTTCCGGATCGGTTTTGAGTACCTCTTCGACATTGTCATTCGATGCCCCCATGAAAAATGAATAGTTCGAGAGCGATTTCCTTGAGGCAATATCGTATTTGTCCTGTAAAAGCGCTTGGGTCAAGGCAGCCGGTTTGGTATTCGGCATTTCCATATAAGTCGTCACTCCTCCTGCTACAGCGGAACGGGGTTCCGTATACAAATCGGATTTGTGAGTCAGTCCGGGTTCACGAAAGTGAACTTGGTCGTCGATGATGCCCGGGATAAGATGTAAACCGGTAGCGTCTATTTCCCGATCGGCTTGTATGTCGATGGTGCTTGCGATTTTTTCGATCCGACCGTTTTTGATTAAAACATCACTGGCTGTGATTTTGCCTTCGTTGACGATACGTGTGTTCTTGATAAGGATAGACGACATGATATTGTGTAATTTTGTTGGGGCAAAAGTAATCAACATATTCCTGAAAAGGGAAATGACTTTTGACTCATCCGATGAATTTTTCAATCAATTGATTCACCTCTTCCGGACAATCTTGGTGTACCCAATGTGTGGCATTCTCCAAGTAGGTCAGGTTTCCATCCATACAATAATCCAAACTGTCTTTTGCCATTTTAGGGGTTAAAGCCACATCGTTTTTTCCCCAGATAATTTTGAGCGGAATATCCACTTGCTTTCCTTGGTACAAATTTGCTTGTCGGGTATTTCTGACCGCCGCCTTGTACCACATGATCATATATTTCAGTGCATTTTCACGAGCCCAGGCTTCCTTGTATTTTTCTAGGTCGCTTTCGCTAAAACTTCCTTCCAAGCTGGTCTTTTGAAGTTGTTGTCCTAGGGAATGATATCTGTTACGACGCATACTCCACAGCGGTAAGTATGGGATTTGAAAGTAAAACATATACCAACTTTTTAGAAATTGCCGGGGATTTGAAAAAACGGTTTTCTTAAACACCAGAGGGTGTGGGACATTCAGGACGACGGCTTTGGAGAAAAGGTCGCTTTGCATCAATGCCAAGTGCCAAGTAATAGCAGCTCCCCAGTCGTGTCCTATTATATTGATTTTTTCCTTGTTCAGAAATCGGGTGAGTCGTATGATATCTCCTGCGATTTCGGTTATCATATAATCTTTCACCTTTTGGGGCTTGGGCGATTTATTGTACCCGCGCATATCCGGAGCGATTACATGATAGTTTTGAGAAAAGTATTCGATTTGTTTTCTCCAAGAATACCAAAACTCCGGAAAACCATGCAAGAACATCAGCGTCTTGTTTTCTGGGTTTCCGGCTTCCTTGTAGTGTAATTTTCCTGCTGGAGTCTCAAAAAAACGGGTTTTGATTTCGACATTCATTCGTAAAAGTGATTTTGATGAATCAAAAATAGTTTTTTTGATGTGTCGATATTCATTCCAATTGATAATCGTATAACTTTGCACCCCATGGAACAGCGACCATATATCATAGGAATAGTAGGGGGCAGTGGCTCAGGGAAAACCACATTTATCCGCGATTTGCGGAATCGGTTTGCAGAATCAGATGTTTGTATCGTTTCTCAAGATGATTATTATCGTCCTAGGGAACAACAGCAGGAAGATGCGTTGGGCGTCAAAAATTTTGATTTGCCCGATTCAATCGACCATGCTTCGTTTCTTTCCGAAATTCAGCAGTTAATCAGTGGTAAGACCGTAGTCCGTAAGGAGTATGTCTTCAATAATGCAGAAGCTGAGGCGAAGGAACTGGTCTTCCATCCTGCTCGTGTCATGATTGTGGAAGGGTTGTTTGTTTTCCATTACCAAGAAATAGCCGCTTTGTGCGACTTGAAAATATTTTTGGATGCCAAGGAAAACCTGAAAGTCATCCGTCGAATCAAGCGTGATCGTGTGGAGCGGAATTATCCGTTGGATGATGTGTTGTATCGTTATGAACATCATGTATTACCCACTTTCGAAAAGTATATTTTGCCATACAAAGACGATTCTCATTTGGTTATAAATAACAACGACGACTTCAAAGCGGCACTTGAGGTCGTCGTCGGATTTATCCAATCGAAATTGGCTTAAGCAGCCTTAAGTTTGGTCAATTTTGACTTGCTCAATTTCGCTTC
>JAHDCE010000184.1:6213-7588 GCA_020630045.1 Saprospiraceae bacterium
GTATTCCTTATTAACAACGAATTTTTTAACGTCTTTTTGTCCGGGCATTTCAAACATGGCATCTGTCATGATGGCTTCACAAATAGACCGAAGTCCACGTGCGCCTAGATTGAATTCAATCGCTTTTTCAGCCACATAGTCAATCGCATCTTCTGTGAATTCCAGTTTGATACCTTCCAGTTCGAACAACTTTTGATATTGTTTGAGCAAGGCGTTCTTGGGTGCGACCAATATTTGTCGGAGTGTTTCCTTATTCAATGGTTCTAAATAAGTAAGTACGGGCAATCGACCAATTAATTCAGGAATCAATCCGAAGGATTTGATGTCTTTCGGCGTGACGTATTGTAAGAGTTCTTCCCTGTCCACATCTTCCTTTGTATCTGTCCCTTTGAATCCGATGACCTGCGTGTTGACACGTTGGGCAATGAGTCGCTCAATACCATCAAAAGCACCACCGCAAATGAATAAGATATTCGAGGTGTCTACTTTAATGAGTTTCTGCTCGGGGTGTTTTCGTCCGCCTTGTGGCGGAACATTGACATCCGTTCCTTCTAGCATCTTGAGCATAGATTGTTGGACGCCTTCACCGGACACGTCCCTTGTGATAGAGGGGTTGTCGGACTTCCTTGCCACCTTGTCGATTTCGTCAATATAAACGATACCTTTTTGGGCTGCTTCGAGGTTGTAATCGCATACTTGGAGCAAGCGGCTCAAGATGCTTTCGACATCTTCTCCGACATAACCGGCTTCTGTAAATACGGTCGCATCCACAATGGCGAATGGAACATTGAGAAACTTGGCGATGGTTTTTGCCAATAATGTTTTTCCTGTTCCGGTACGCCCAACGAGCAGGATATTTGATTTTTCAATTTCGACATCACCATCGATTTGTTGGGCCAATCTTTTGTAGTGGTTGTAGACGGCGACAGACAAAAACTTTTTGGCTTCATCTTGTCCGATAACATATTGATCCAAATGGGATTTGATGTCTTTGGGAGTGATGGCCTCGGGAAGTGCGAATGTGTCGTCGTTGGACATGAATTGCTTCTTGCCCAGTTCTTCATCAATAATATCTTGTGCTTGTTCTACACAAACTTCACAGATATGTGCGTCAATACCCGCTACTAGGATCAATGCTTCGTTCTTGTCGCGTCCGCAAAAAGAGCAACGAAGATTGTATTTGTTATTTCTTTTATTGAAATCCATGGTTATGAATTAATAGTCGCCCGGATAATTCCTTATGACAATAAATCAACAATCATATTTGTCCATTGTTTTGTCCGGCGAGTTTTGCCTCAAATAAAAAAGGTTGCCGGAAAGGAGTGCAAAGATACAAATATCCATTGCTTCCCGGCAACCTTTGTTATACTCGAAA
>JAHDCE010000185.1 GCA_020630045.1 Saprospiraceae bacterium
CTTACTGCCATGTTTTTTTATGCAAAGAAACGACTTTTGATTATCAATGCATTATATTGAAACAAGTCTATTATTTAGTTGATGCTATCACGAAATCTTTTGTATAAAAGATTTCGCGATAACATCTATTATTTAGTTTACAAAATAGACATTATTACGAATTGTTTTTTATGAGAGCTAGAATTAGAGATTTTATTCTCAATTGATGAATGCACGGAATCTGGTAGCCGTAGCTACCATGATGAGTACATGAAGAAGAGTGAGGATGAAAGATCAATTATAGCCATACAATCTAATTCGTAATAATGTCTAATACTTGTTGATAAACAAAAAAACGGCCGCGGCCAAAGGCCGCGACCGCAGTCACAATTAAAATAATATCTTGCAAGACATTACTTCCGTACAATAAATCTTTCTGTTTGGCTAGTACCATCTTCCAAAGACAATTGGATGAAGTACATTCCATTAGTATAGTTAGAAGTGTTCAATTCAATGATATCCTGACCATTCAATGAGAATGATGTTACGGTTTGACCTAAAGAATTGATCACGTTAACTAGAATATTATCATTCATTTCACCAGCGGATTCATTCAATACGATTCCAGCTGAATCATTGCTACCATACATGTCTACTTCAATGGTCATGTGATTGCTAGCAGGATTTGGATACATGAATACATCAGCGAATCCGGAAGACAACCTTCCGCTTTGACCGGCTACGAATGTAGAAGAAGCCCAAGCGCTTGTTTCATTCGAACAGTTAGAGCGTACTTGCCACTCATAAGAAGCACCTTTTGTCAATCCGGTAGCATCAATTGACGTACCTGAAGCCGCTGCTTCATTCCAAGAAGCAGCACCCGCTTGACGCAATTGGACAGTATAGCTATTCGCACCTGAAGCAGCATCCCAAGACAATCTCGCTTCACGACCTCCTTTTCTGGATGTGCTGTAAAGACCGGCCGGTACATCACAAGAACCTCCTGTTCCTCCACCTGTATCACAAGAAGGACAATCAGGACCACCACAATCTACTCCGGTTTCATTTCCGTTTTGGATATTGTCGTCACAAGTCGGAGTCGGATCAGGATCACCTCCGCCACCGTTGTCTCCGCCACCGCTACAAGTAGTGGATTGAGTCAAGTTATAATGGTATCCACCAGGAGCCAATACCGCTGCCATACGGGCAGACTGTCCTGCAGTAAACAAGTTCATACAACCGTCATCGGAGTAATCCATATAGTTTTGAACCATATCTTCGGTTCCACAAGAAACGTGTCCGGTAGCACAACCGTAGTTGGCACCATCTGAAGTAGGAGTATCAGAAACGAAATCATCGACAGAACATCCACCGTCACCCCAAATGTGGCGTAAGTTCAACCAGTGCCCCACTTCGTGTGTAGTTGTGCGACCCAAGTTGTAAGTAGAGTTCAATGTACCTACACGACCGAAAGCGTTGTACAAGCAAACAACACCATCAGTAGCACGGCTACCTCCGGGGAACTGAGCATAACCCAAAATTCCATTGGCAAGGTTACAAACCCAGATATTTAAATACTGCTGAGTATCCCATGGGTTAACACCACCTTTGCTTGTCTTTTTGACATCATCGTTGGTACGGAAAGAACGCTTCCCTGTTTGGACACGATTGATACCATCGGTTGGATTTCCATCAGGATCGACAGTTGCCATACAAAACTCTATTTGAGTATCGGCCGCTTGTGACCATTTGTTGTTGGCGTCTGAATTCGTTCTACGGAAATCTTCGTTTAATACATCGATTTGGGAAAGGACTTGAGCGTCACTGATGTTTTCCGCATTGGTACGATATACCACATGAACGACAACAGGAATTGTGATGACGTTTCTTGTGCTAGCGTCGTAATTCGCTACAAATTCTTCAGTGAATTTCTCAATTTTTTCAAGGTTACGTTGGTAGTCAGGGTTGATTTCTAATTGATGCTCATGATGCTCCATAGTTGAGCAATTTCGCTGTTGGGCATCAGAAATAAAAGGAAGAGCCAATAATGCAATGGCTAAAATTAAGTTAGAAAAGATTTTCATACTAAAACGTATTGGTTATTCAAAATAATGATCAAATTTGAATGTGTATATCTGACTGGGTTAATCAGTGTTTGCTTTAGTGATGAATTTTCAAGTATGTTAAATTGTCCGAAATCATTTTTCCGGGACGCCAAAAGTAAAAATGAAATTAATTTGTCACAATTCTTTTGCTTTACGATTAGTAAACGTGACTGAATAAAAAAGTAACATTAAAAAATCAAGAATTCCATTTTGGAAGAAAAACGAGGCAAGCTCCAAAAAAAACAAGGTTGGCGAGATTGAAACCCATTACCATTAAAATATTGCCAATTAATGGAAATGCGAAATAAACCAAAGTTATCACCATGTACCCCAGAACCGGGTTAAAAGGAATAATCTTCTTAGTCCAATCCGTTTTTCCTTGAAAAATCCATAAAATCGTGAGCATGGCAAATACAAAAAAGCCTACTGCCATGATAAAAGAAAGGGGTTCGAATAAATGCCGAGTTTGCTCGAGCATCAGTGTTTTTTCCGGAGCTTCATGCAGAAACTGACCGACAAATGCCAGCATTCCATGATAGGCGACCCCTAAGGTTACTAACCAAATGGCAACTATCATTATTAGGAAAGGGTATCGCCTTCCAAGAGGTTTGAACCCCTTGGCAAACACATAAAACCCAAGCAATTCGAAAGGGATGAACAAAATACCCAAATAATGGCCCCAAGACAATCTGCCCAATGGAATTTCCAATAAGAACTTATAGTCTCCCAGATGATAATTTCCCGATGAAGCGTAGAGTAATAAATAATCAGCGAGACATCCGATTGCGGCGGCAATCATGGCAATGATGAGTAATAATTTATCTGAGAAAATCGGTCGACCCATATTTTTGGGTGGAAGATAAGATGAATTGATGTTATACTCGGGATTAAGTACATCGTGTAATAAGTGATTTGTAATTAGATATAATATTTCCCATTCTAATCCCGGTTTTCTATATTGCGAAGCTAAATTGAAAACCATGTCAGAAGGAAAATTTTTGAAATTCCCGGAAGGGTTCATTTGGGGCACATCAACGGCAGCGGCTCAAGTCGAAACGGCCGGTGACCATAATTGGAATGGTGTCAAAACAAAAGACGGTTACACATTTACCCGAACCACCGACCACGAAAAAAGAAGGGATGAAGACGTTGGCTATATCAAACGCTTAGGAAGCATGTATAGATGTGGTACAGACTGGTCACGACTTCAATTAAAAGCTTTTGCTCCTTTTGAAAAAGATGTAGTGGACGAATACCGCGACTTCTTTATGAAACTTAGGGCGGAAGGTACGCAAATCATGTTCGTCATCCATCACTTCATGAATCCGAATTGGTTTGAAAACAATGGTTCTTGGTTGAATGAAGACAATATCCCGGCTTTCGTAAATTATGCAGAACAATGTATCCAGCATTTCGGAGACTTGGTTTCGAATTGGAATACTTTCAACGAACCCAATGTATATGCTTTTAACGGATATATGTCGGGTGACTTCCCTCCCTTTAAAAAAAATTATTTCAAAGCCAATAAGGTGATTCGCCACTTGGGTAAAGCACATGACATCGTTTATCCGATGATTAAAAAGGCGTATCCTGAAGCCCCCGTGGGCATTTCGTATAACACCGTTTCTTTTCATGGACATGGATTAATCGGAAAGATATTCGCTAGGTTCGCCAAATGGTGGTTTATCGAACGAACACCGGATGCATTTAAAAAACTGGACTACTGGGGTTTGAGTTACTATGCATATGTCCCTTGCCGCCCCGGGCCGATTACTTATATTGAAACTCCTAAAAAGGTAAAAAAATACGGTTATGAGCACGACAAGATGTGGTGCTATAATCCCGAAGGGTTCCGCCCCATTCTCCAACATTTTCACAATAAATACGGTAAGCCCATTATGATTACCGAGAATGGAATTTGTTCGGAAGACTCAGCGGAAAGAATCAAATGTATCAAGGATTACTTGACCATTTTGCATGAAGAAATGGAAGCGGGAATGGATGTCCGAGGATACATTCATTGGAGTACATGGGATAACTTCGAGTGGAATCTCGGCCCGACTTATCGTTTTGGTTTAGTACGTGTAAATTTGGAAACTATGGATAGGACTTTTACCGAAGCAGGAGAATTTTATGAAAAGGTATCTCAAGAAAACGGTGTAAATATCTAAGTGTTTATTAAATTCGTGACGTAAGATTATTGCTACAAATATGTTTTGTCATCAAAATCAAGCATTGATGGCTACCTAAATAAATGAAACATGAAGCGTTGTTTGACCATTATCACATTGATTTTCATTATGTCTTGGGCAGGAGTTGAAGCCCAAAACGGAACCCCTCCGGTATCAGGAGCTAGGGGCACTGCCATGGGTGATGCATCTGTCTCTTTTACCGGTATTTCCTCAGCTTTTGCCAACCAAGCCGGTCTTTCCTTTATGGAAGGTGTAGGATTTATGGTGAGTGCAGAGCGGAGGTTTTTAGTTTCAGAAATCAATTCTATCAGTGCTGCGGTCGCCGTACCGGTCAATAAGGCGGGAACATTCGGATTGACCATCAACTATTTTGGATTTTCCGGATACAATGAACGGAGAATAGGCCTTGCATATTCACGGAAGTTGATGGACAAATTGGCGATAGGCGCACAATTCGATTACTTAGGTTTTAACATTCCTGAATATGGAACAAAAAACCTATTCACATTCGAATTGGGCATGCAGGCACAATTGATCGAACAAGTTTATGTCGGCGCTCATATCTTCAGTCCGGTGAGACAAGAAATCATAGAAGATGAAAACGTACCAACCGTGGTTCGATTCGGAATTTCCTACTTACCCAGTAAAAAGGTGTTGATTTCGGCCGAACTCGAAAAAGATATAGAATTCCCGATGCTATTCAAAGCCGGTATTGAATACTATATTATAGACATCCTAGCCCTTCGGGCCGGTGTTAGCAGCGACCCGATACTGAACAGTTTCGGTTTAGGACTTCGCTTGAAAAACGGATTGAATTTGGATGTTGCTTCTAGCTATCATTACGAACTGGGTTTTACCCCTTCCATTTCTATTTCTTATGAAGTGAAAAAGAAGGAAAAGGAAACTACCTCCAAGTAGTAATTCCTATTATTGAATGGCTAAAATTTAATCGTAATGAAAACAAGATATTCGATATTTTTCCTTCTTTTATTCCCCCTTGGGCTCTGGGCCCAAATTGACAGTTTGGGACTGAGTTACGATGATGCGGATGTGGACGGACTTCCTCCTGAAATACGGGAAATCATGGAAGATTACTTGACCAACCTAGAGGAAAGTAGTGATCTTGACCCAACTGAAATCCTGGACAATTTCAGTAACTTTTACTCAAATCCTCTTGATTTGAACAAAGCGACTGAAGATGATTTAAGGGACCTTTATATCCTATCTAACATACAAATCCAACAACTGTTGGACCATCGTAGCAAGTTCGGAAATTTAGTCAGTTTACTGGAACTCCAATCTATACCCGCATTTGACATCAACACCATTAGAATCATCCAACCATTAGTTAGGGTTAAAGGTGATTTGGATGATTACAATGTTCCCGTATGGGAAATGATGTACAAAGGAAAGAATACGATTTATACCCGTTTTGACCGTGTGCTTGAAAAGAAAAAGGGATTTATAGAACAAGAAGACGGAACGACGGCTTACCTAGGAGATCGCAATCGATATATCGTTCGTTTACGTCACCAATATGAAAATCGCTTGAGTTACGGACTCACTATGGAAAAAGACGCCGGTGAAGAGTTTTTTACGGGTAGCAACAAACGGATGCCGGGATTCGATTTTTGGTCGGCCCACTTCTTCATGAAAGATATCAACAAGTGGTTGAAGGGATTTGCCCTAGGCGACTATGCCGTCAATATGGGACAAGGACTTATCATGTTTGATGGGTTCGGTTCGGGCAAAGGGTCTTTTGTAACTGATGTAAAAAAAGGAGGACGGGCACTGCGACCCTATACCTCCATCGGAGAATTCCAATATAAACGAGGTGCGGGAATTACCATCGGTTTGGGCGATATGGTAGAAGTTACCGGTTTCGCCTCCTATAAAGCAGTGGATGCGAATATTTCTTCCATTCTGATTTCGGGAGATTCTACAGATTTGGAAACGGAAGTATTGCAAGTCTCTTCTTTACAGACGTCCGGTCTTCACAGAACGGAAGCTGAAATTTTTGACAAGCATGCGATCAACCAATTGACTACGGGTGGAATCGTCAAGTTCAAGGGAGCCGGTTGGCATGTTGCCGGTAATTTTTTGTACAACAAATTCGGTTCAGAACTAGATCGAACCTATCAACCTTACAATCAATTCACCTTTAATGGTGACCAATTGATCAATGGTAGCTTGGACTATTCATTCGTCTATAGAAACTTCAACTTTTTTGGTGAAACTGCCATGAGTGACAATGGAGGATTGGCAACCATCAATGGTTTGATCATGACGCCGGACAAGCATGTGGACCTCGCCATTATTTACCGAAATTATCAGAAGGAATACCAAACATTGACGCCGAATGTATTCGGTGAAACTTCACAAGGAGCCAATGAACAAGGTCTATATTTGGGATTAAAAGTAAAGCCTAATAAACACTGGATATTTTCCGGATATTTTGATGCCTGGAAACATCCTTGGATGAGATTCGTGACGGATGGACCTTCAACCGGTGCAGAATACTTTGCTCGAATCACCTATAAACGGAAACGAAAAATGCGGGCTTATATCCAGTTCCGTGACGAGTTTAAGGAAAGGAACCTTCCGGAAAATGAAAACAATCATGACTTTTTGGTGGACACCCGTAAAACCTATTTACGATTTCATATAGACAATAAAGTAACAAAGGCCCTAGAACTACGAAATCGTGCTGAGTTCTCTTGGTTTGACGACGGAAGTGGCATGAATTACAATGGGTATATGCTTTTACAAGATGTCATATATAAGCCTATCGGATTCCCGCTCCATATCACAGGTCGATTCGCCTTGTTTGATGTGAATGATTCGGATGCCCGTATTTATGCATATGAAAACGATATCCTTTACAGTTTTGCCATTCCGGGATATAATAATAAAGGAACCCGATTTTATATCAATTTAAGATATCGTGGTATCCGTAATATGACACTTGAGTTGAGATTCGCTCAGACCTACTATTCCGACCAGGATACTTTTGGAAGCGGCAATGAATTGATTGACGGAAATACCCGATCTGAAATCAAAGCACAAGTAAAATATAAATTCTAATTGATGAGATATACCGATCTTGGAGAAAACGAATATGCCCAATATTACAAAGCTTATATTTCGCAAGTCGGTGATATTGATATCAGAACGGCTTTGGACGAACATGGAGCATCGGCTCTAAAGTTTCTAGCATCCATTCCTTCTGAAAAATGGGATTATAGATATGCCCCGGGCAAATGGAGTATCAAGGAAATTGTCTTACACCTTATAGATAC
>JAHDCE010000186.1 GCA_020630045.1 Saprospiraceae bacterium
CACCAAAACGAAGACCGTCCCTTCTTTTTATACGGACATAGTCAAGGAGCCTTACATGGTATGCGACTGCTAGAAGAAGTCATCGACAAGGACGAAGCACTTTCTAAACGAATGGTTGCGGCCTATATCGTAGGCTTCCAGTTTCCCGAAGAAAAATTCGAAAACGGAGACTTGGAGCGAGTCACCGCTTCCGATCATCCTGACGATACTGGTTGTGTTCTCTCTTGGGATACCTATGTCGAAGGGGTGGAGCCCATCAAGGATTTAGCTGAAATTTACTACCCCAGCCTTAGCCAGTGGAAAGTGCGTTCGGAGGTCAAAACCTATGGTATCAATCCATTGAATTGGTCATATGACTTAGAAACCGTACCCGAGTCCTACAGCCTAGGAGCGGTTCAGGCGGTTTTCGATGATCCGATTTCCATCAAATGGACCAATTTTTTGAGAGGTGAAAAAATGGGATTAAACACCATCGGATTGAACGAACCCTATAAGGAGGAAATATCCGCACGCCTAGGAGAAGACGGTTTCCTTTATATCAGTAAACCCAAGCATCGCAGTTTCACACGCATGGTCTATCCTGTCGGCAATTACCACAATTACGACATTGCGCTTTTCTACATGGATATTCGAGAAAACGCCAAACATCGGTTGAAATGTTGGTTGGAAAAGAATAACATTGTTGCAGGGAAAGAGATTGATTAAAAACGACGACCTTGATTGAGCTAACGATTGTCCAAATCCTCTCCTTGGTATTTTTCCTAGGAGTGCTTGTATTTATAGGGCTTAGGTTTTTTAGAAGGCGGAAGTGGGTGGAGCCCACTTCCGCCATTCCTGATTCATGGAAAAATCTTCTAGAAAAACATGTGTCTTACTACGAAGATTTGGATGCCGCTCACAAGTCTCTTTTTGAATACAAGACCCATGAGTTTTTATTGAATTGCAAGATTACAGGCGTAGAAGCAATCGTAGAGGAAAAGGACAAAATACTCATCGCCGCCAGTGCGGTCATTCCCATTTTTTCCTTTCCGGAATGGAAATATAAAAACTTGGATGAAGTGCTCCTCTACCCGGATACCTTCAACGAATCTTTCGAAACCAAGGGCAAAGGGCGTCGGATACTAGGGATGGTCGGAACCGGCTACATGGAACGGAAAATGATTCTGTCAAAAAAAGCGCTTCGCCTCGGATTCAAGAACGAAACCGACAAGCGAAATACCGCCATTCATGAGTTCGTCCATTTGATTGATAAAATGGATGGTAAGGTAGACGGTATCCCCGAAGCCCTGCTCGAACGCCAATATGTGATTCCTTGGGTAGAAATGATTGAGCGGAAGCTAGAGGAAATTGTCGATCGAAAAACGGATATCAATCCATATGCCCATACCAGTCGTATTGAGTTTTTCGCTGTCCTTAGCGAGTACTTTTTTGAACGTCCTCATTTACTAAAAAAGAAGCATCCAAAATTGTACGATTTCCTTACGGAAATATTCGATCAGGATTTAACGGCGTGTAGGAGGCATCCGATGTTTATCGGTGGGGGGAGATGACGGGCTTTTCGATTTATACCAAATGTAAAGGGTGTGAAAACAAGTCCTAGAACCATACTTTTTCAACGGGAATACCACAACCGGATTACATTTGTGGTGTTGATTTATTAGAAACGAAATCACACCATGAAAAAGACAATCTCCACTATTATTTTTCTAGTGGTCGCCCTAGGGCTTATGTTCGCTTCTTACAAGTTTTATGAGTACGTCACCGCCGAACCACCACCGAAGGTTGAGCGAATCAGCGTATCGGAATCCGAAGCACCTCCTAGGGAGGTTCAGGTCGTAAAAGTGGCGAATAAAGACATCCGTTCCGGATTTTCTGCTCAAGGGCGCCTCCGAGCATATGACAAAATGGAACTGGTATCGGAAGTGTCGGGTATGATGAAACCACCTGGCAAACGCTTCAAAATCGGCACTCGATATACCAAGGGCGAAGTCATGTTCGAAATAGAGAACGAGGAAGTCCGCCTAGGACTTCAAGCACAAAAAGCACAGCTATTGACCGCCATTACCCAGATGATGCCGGATCTCAAAACGGATATGCCGGACAGTTACCAAAACTGGAAATCTTATGTGGATGCATTCAAACTCAATAGCACCATCCGTTCCTTTCCGCAACCGGTCTCCGATCGAGAAAAATATTTTATTTCCGCAAGGGGACTACAAGCACAATACTACAACATCAAAAGCACCGAAACCCGCTTGGACAAGTACAGGCTAATTGCTCCTTTTGATGGTATATTGACAGCGGCTGCCGTAGATGTCGGAGGATTTATCCGAGCCGGAGTAGCTTTGGGGCAATTGATGAATACATCCCTGTATGAATTGGAGGCTGCCGTGCAAGTCGCCGACTTGAAATACATCAAATCGGGCCAACAAGTAAAGGTAGTGTCAGACGATAGCGGCAAAAAATGGAATGGTACTGTCAAGAGAATCGGTGATCAGGTTAATCCTTCGACACAAGCCGCTACCGTATTCATTTCCCTTTCGGGAAAAGGATTGCGAGAAGGGCAGTATCTACGTGCGGAAATCAACACTTCGGCCATTCGTAAAGCTGCCAAGATTCCGCAAGGGTTGGTCATGAATGGAAAAAGCGTGTTCGTGGTTCGGGACTCCGGACTCGTCGCCAAGGAAGTCAGAGTGGTCAAAATGGAAGATGGAAAAGCCATCGTTCAAGGATTGGAAGATGGGGATTTCATATTGGAGCAACCCGTCCAAGGAGCATTCGAAGGAATGAATGTCCAACCGATTGTCCAATAAACCCTTGAAGCCGCTATGAATAGTATTATCGAATATTTTATCAAGTACCCCATTGCCGGCAACCTGCTGATGTTTACCATATTAGTGGGTGGTATATTCGGACTTTCCAATATGAAGTCCACTTTTTTCCCCGTAATTCCGGATCGGAACATCCAAGTGCAAGCCATTTATCCCGGTTCTTCTCCTGAAGAAATCGAAGAGGGTATCGTACTGAAAATAGAGGAAAACCTCAAGGGTATCGAAGGTGTGGATAGAATCACTTCCACCTCGCAAGAAAATGTCGGCTCGGTCATCATAGAGGTAAAAAAGGGATATGATGCGGATGAGGTCATCCAAGATATCCGCAATGCGGTGGACGCCATCAATTCTTTCCCGGCAGGGATGGAACCTGCCACGATATTCGTTATAGAAGGCCGGAGTTTCGCTATTAACTTCTCCTTGAGTGGCCCTGTGGATTTAAAGACACTCAAAAAGGAAGCCCGGCGGGTGGAAGATGAATTGTTGGCGAAAGAAGGGATTTCAAAAGTGGTGCTTAACGGATTTCCGGAAGAAGAAATCGAAATCGCTTTCCGTGAAGACGCTTTACGCAAATATGGGATGACATTCGCGGAAGCGGCCCTAGCGGTTCGCAACTCCAATCTCATTACGACCGGTGGAAAAATCAAGGGAGCTGAAGAAGAGTTACTCATCCGCGCCGAAAACAAGAAATATACAGGTGATGAGTTGCGTGGAATCGTAGTCCGATCCACCGGAGGAAGCGTCATTCGGCTTAGCGATGTGGCGTCTATCTCCGATAAATGGTCGGACAATCCCAACCGACAATTCACCAACAAAAAGCCGGCGGTGGAAGTCATCGTCAACTTCACCAATGCGGAGGATATATTGACGGTTACAAGTTTGGTACGTGATTATGTCGAGGAATACAATAAAGAATCGAAACTTATCCGTGCGAATATTATCCGTGACTCGTCTGTAGCCTTGAACCAGCGGATCAATTTGTTGACTAGAAACGGATTGGCCGGGTTTGGTATCGTATTGTTTTTTCTCGCCTTGTTCCTCAATTGGCGATTGGCTTTTTGGGTCGCTCTTGCGATTCCGGTTTCCTTTGCGGGAATGTTCATCCTTGCTCCGCTCCTAGGGCAAACCATCAATGTGATTTCCCTTTTCGGGATGATTATCGTTATCGGAATCTTAGTGGATGACGGTATTGTCATCGCCGAAAATATTTATCAACTGTACGAAAAAGGAATGCCGCCCGAACAAGCGGCGATTAAAGGGACGATGGATGTGTTGCCTGCGGTAACAGCCGCGATTATTACCACGATGATCGCATTCAGCACCTTCTTTTTCTTGGACGGAACACTAGGGGATTTCTTCTCTTCGATGGCGGTTATCGTAATCCTATCTTTGGTGTTCTCCTTGGTGGAAGGAGCGTTGATATTGCCGGGGCACGTTTCCCATTCCAAAGCATTGTCCGCCACCACCGAAAAACATCCTGTATCCGAATTTTTGGATAAATGCCTGTTTTGGATGAGGGATAAACTCTATGCTCCCGTACTTCGATTTTGCATTTCCAATTTCATCACCTGTGTATCCGTATTCATTATCATGATTGCCGGATTGTACGTGACCATGGGGGGGATTTCAGGAGGACTGATTAAGGGGACTTTCTTTCCTAGTATTCCTTCAGAAAACATCAATGCGTCTATCAAAATGCCGGCAGGCACACGAGAGCATATCACCGAACAAAGGCTGGCTCAAATCGAATCGGCTATATATCGGGTCAACAAAAAATTCAGCGACAGCTTATACAATAACGATTATGAGCTTGTCACCAAGCTACAGAAGTCCATCGGCCCTACGACTTATGAAGGACAACTGTTCATCACTTTGGTGGACAGTGAACGTCGCGGACAGGTTTCTGAACGGGAAATTTCGGATGCCATCCGGAAGGAAATGGGCGAAATCAAGGACGCGGAATCGGTTTCTCTTCAAAATCTTTCGCCTTTCGGCAAAGCGGTGTCCGTGTCTTTGCTGAGTGCGGACTACAAGGAGTTGGATGCGGCAGTCAAGGAGTTCAAGCGCCGCTTGGGCGAAATGGAAGAACTCAAAGATATCGTCGATGACAACCAACTCGGTCTGAAAGAGGTCAATATCAACCTCAATGAGAAAGCGGAATTCCTAGGACTGAACTTGAATGATGTCATCAGTCAGGTCCGGCAGGGCTTTTTCGGTGTTGAGGTACAACGCTTGCAACGGGGACGGGATGAAGTCAAAGTCTGGGTCAGGTATGAAAACAGCGACCGTTCCAATCTGCAAAAGCTGGAAGATATGCGGGTGCGTTTCGCTAATGGTTCGGAGTATCGGCTAGGAGAAATAGCCACCTTTGAAGTAGAACGAGGTGTCGTCCGTATCAAACACTTGGACGGGAAAAGGGAGGTGAAGATAGAGGCGGATATCGTCAGCGACCAAGTCAGTGTTTCCGATATTACATCGAAAGTGGACAATGAAATCCTACCGGAACTCATGGATAAATATCTGACCCTGTCGGTTGATTATGGCGGTCAAAAACGGGAACAGATGAAAACGGTCAACTCTATCGGCGATGTATTGCCGATGATTTTGTTCCTGATGTTTTTGGTTATTGCTATCACGTTCCGTTCCATCAGTCAAGCGGCATCGGTGTTCGTGTTGATTCCGTTCGCTTTTATTGGAGTGGCTTGGGGGCATTATATCATGGGACTTCCATTGAGCCTATTATCTTCCTTGGGGATTATTGCCCTGATCGGAATATTGGTGAATGACGCATTGGTGTATGTAGCGGCGTACAACGATTTGATTATACAAGGCGTATCACAAAAACAAGCGGCATTCGAGGCGAGTATTTCACGTTTCCGTCCTATTGTATTGACCTCCGTAACTACTGTTGCCGGCCTTTCGCCCTTGATGTATGAGAAGAGTTTCCAGGCTCAGTTTTTGATACCGATGGCGGTCGCCGTTTCCTTCGGGTTGGTATTGATTACCGTTATTATCCTATTGTTGTTACCGGCCTTGTTGGTTATCATCAATCAAGTAAAATGGGCGGTAGCGGTTCCCTTCGCCAAACTGGTAGGAAACCCTATGCCGACTTTCGAGTCCGTAGAACCCCATTACCAAGGACGTCGCCCTTGGATTATTTCTGCGTTGATGGCCGTTTTGGGCATAGTGGCCTTGTATTTTATTTACACCTTGAGATTCGGCGGTTAGTATCGCGTATGAATTGTTTAGAAAATCACCATGAAAGGAATTTATCATATCATTTTATTCTTTTTTTCCATTTGCCTTACGGCAAATATTGAAGCACAAATACAAGTAACATTGGCGGAAGCCATAGAAATCGGATTGGCGAACAACTACCAAATCCGAATCGCTAAGGAACGGATAGAAATCGCGAATCGGAACAACAACTGGGCAACGGTCGGGAGATATCCGAGAATTGATTTGAACGTGGCTTCGAACAATGCTTTCAATCGTTCCAATAATCCTGCGTCTTTCATTCCGAAGGTGACGAACGTGACGGGCGGATTGACGGCTAGTGTCGATGCTCGGTGGACGATTTTCGACGGTTACAAAGTCAAAATCAACAAGGATCGATTGGATCAGTTGGAACGACAGACGGAAGGTCAGGTTGAAGTGGCTGTGCAGAATACGATTCAGTCCATTATCGTGGCATATTACCAGGCGGCGATTCAAAAAGAACAATTGACGACTTTGGAAGAAGTCTTGAATCTGTCTCGTGACCGCATCGCCCGGCAACAAGTACGAGCGGAGTTCGGACAGTCGGGAAAATTCGACGAGTTACAAGCGGAAGATGCTTTGCTCAATGATTCGACGACTTATCTGATTCAGGAAAATACGTATCGTTCTTCCTTGCTCAATCTACGGTTGGCGATGGGCGAAGATGATGTGTCGAAGGAATATGCTCCTTCTGAAAAATTGGAATACAAGGATGAAAATTATGCTTTTGAGGATTTGGAGTCGAAGATGTTCGCCCAGAACCCGGATTTGAAACAACTGGCGATGAATCAGGAGTTGGCGCTCATCAATACACGGTTGCAAGATTCCAATAAATATCCGACGGTATTACTAGGAACGGGTGCTTCTTTTGGGGAGAATTTGTTTTGGCAAGATGGTACCAATCCTTTTACGATGCAGGAGTTCGGCTCGGATTTTAGCAACAACTTCGTTTACTATCTGAACGTGACCGCTCAGTACAATTTATTCGACGGCGGTAATCGGAAACGGGCATTGGAAAACGCCAAGGTGGAGGAACGTATCGCCCGATGGAATACCGAGGATTTGAAGCGAAATTTGTCCGCCCAATTGAACAATGCTCTAGAAAATTACAACAATCAAAAAAGGTTGATTTCCTTAACGGAAAAATTAGTGGTCAACGCACAGCAAAACATCAAGGTGGCCAAGGAGCGTTATGATGGCGGACTCATCAGCGCTTTCGATTATCGAACCATCCAATTGGCGTATGTGAATGCGATTCAAGTCCGATTAAACGCCATTTTCAACTTGAAGTTGACAGAAACAGAATTGATTCGTTTGACGGGTGGTTTGACTCGGGGGTGATTTTCCTTGGAGTTGAAACATGTATGTTTAGACCGTTGTTGGCTTCAATCGAAGTCTGATTCAATGGACAAATAGGAATTTTGAGAACGAAGAATTACATCCACTAATAATAAT
>JAHDCE010000187.1 GCA_020630045.1 Saprospiraceae bacterium
ATTTCATTTGGTATAGGGTCTCTTGGTATTTCCGGGAGGCCCGTTTTTAGTATTTCGATGTGCGAGCTGCCCCAGCTCAAAAAACACGCTGCTTAATCGTTTCCAGTCCTCCGCTTCAAAGTCCTTTCCGGAATAAATCAGTTTTTTTAATTCATGAGCATCCGTGCCTAGCATACCCAAGTCAAATTGACTCACATGATATTTACTGGGAGCACCAAAAGGAAAATCCTGCCAAGTATCATGAGGAAGTTTCTTGTATGTTGTCGTTTCAAATGGTATATCCTCTTCCGGAAAATGTTTTTCTATTGAATTAAGAACGACGTATAATATGGATATAAGCTCTTCACTTTTTAATCCGTTTCTGCGAAGATTTACATCTTCTTTTTTTGCATTAAAATATGAATTCTCTCCAAAATAATAAGAAAGGATAAAGGCAATGGCATCATCTTGATGGTCGAAGAACTCTTGAAAATCCCCCGACCCCGGCCCTGGAACCCATAAATGCAATTCAACCGTCCATGTTTTATCTTTTCCCCATAAAGTCAGTGGGGGACAATTCGAAATATATTCCTCAGTTACTTCCCCCTTGGTATTCATCCCCGTGATAATGGGGATGCTCTCCCAATTTTCAATATGATTCCCTTCGACCTCCTTGGGTTTAAAAATGGTATAACGAGTTGCCATTCGATATTCTCCACCGAATAATATTAACCCTTTTCCAGTGAGTCGTTCCTTGTTTTCTGTGGATAAATCCATATTTTAATACATTGTAACTGAAGTAAGTTAAAGAATTGGGAACAAGATTTTGTCATGAATCAATGAACACCCGGAGCCTAATAACCCTAGCTATTAAGGAGAGGATGTGAAGCAGAGTTGGGATAAAAGACAATTTCAAAAATCAAAATTAATTTTTGCGTGGTGTATTTAAAATACGAATGTTAAATTGAAATTATTCTGATTAGAATTACCCATGTTTATAACAAATCGCACAAAATATAAAATTTGTTTTGCGCCAAAGGCGCTTGTCCTTTTTCTATCGCATAGCGAATGGTGCCCTTTTTGGGTTACATTTTTGGGCAAGCAAAAATGTAACATCAACCCAACAACTGAACAAGTGCCTAATGGATATTCACCGAGGATTTTATTGGAAAATGATATAGAATATGCAATTTGTTATACACACAATTACCCCATCGTTCGCTTCACCGCAGATAACCATCCGCCATACAACTCTTCCCTTTTTTGCTCGGCCATTTCCGCTTGGAATTTTAAATCAATATTACCCTTGCCGACCAAGTCGTCTTTTTTCCAATATCCGACCGCAAGACCGGCAAGATAAGCCGCCCCCAAAGCCGTTGTTTCAATCACTTTAGGACGTACAACTTCCGTACCTAGGATATCCGCTTGGAATTGCATCAATAGATTATTCGCGGAAGCGCCGCCGTCTACCCGTAAGCTCGTCAATTGAACACCCGAGTCCTTGACCATAGCGTCCAATACATCCCGGGTTTGGTAGGCGAGTGATTCCAAAGTCGCCCGGATAAGATGATATTTGGAAGTGCCACGAGTTAAACCGAATATCGCGCCCCGTGCATACATATCCCAATAAGGTGCCCCCAATCCGGCGAATGCGGGAACGACATACACCCCTTCCGTATCAGGTACTTTCATGGCATAATACTCCGAGTCCGGCGATTCATCTATGATTTTCAAACCGTCCCGCAACCATTGTATCGCCGCACCGGCGATGAACACGCTTCCTTCCAAAGCATAGTTGACCTCACCGTCCAATCCCCAGGCAATGGTCGTCAATAATCCCGACTTGGATTCGATTCTTTCCTTTCCGGTATTCATTAACATGAAGCAGCCGGTACCGTAGGTGTTTTTCGCCATTCCCTTTTCAAAACACAATTGACCGAACAAAGCGGCTTGTTGGTCACCCGCCATTCCCGCTACTGGAATCGAGCCACCGAACAAATCAGTTACCGTATCTCCGTAGACTTCACTACTTGATTTTACCTCGGGCAACATCGTCGCCGGTACTTGTAATTCTCCTAGGAGTTTTTCATCCCATTCCAAGGACTTGATGTTGAATAATAATGTTCTGGAAGCATTGGAATAATCCGTTACATGGACTTGTCCGCCGGTCAATTTCCAAACCAGCCAAGTATCTATCGTTCCCATGATGAGGTCTCCCGCTTCCGCTTTTTTCCTAGCGCCGGGTACGTTGTCTAATATCCACTTCACCTTGGTGCCGGAGAAATAGGCGTCCACGACCAAGCCCGTATTTTCCTTGATATATGATTCTAGTCCCCGAGCTTTTATATCATCGCATATTTCAGCGGTTCGTCGATCTTGCCAGACGATGGCATTGTGTATCGGAGCACCGGAATGTTTATCCCAAACCACCGTCGTTTCACGTTGGTTGGTAATGCCGATGGCCGCTACTTGCGACGCCGAAACACTATTGTTCCTCAAAACATCTTGGGCGACTTTCAATTGCGTGTTCCAAATTTCGAGAGGATTATGTTCCACCCAACCCGGTTGAGGATAAATTTGGGTGAACTCCTGCTGCTCCACAGCCACGATAGCTCCATGTTGGTCAAATAGAATGGCTCTGGAAGAAGTCGTTCCTTGGTCGAGGGATAAGATGTATTTCATGCTTTATGCGGATTTAATTTTTTTCTTGAACAAGTCCGTAGTTTGTATATAAATGGTTGCGTCCGTCTAAGTCGAAATATTGTTTCGCCGTAAGGCGGAATAAGAAATGACGGCAGTATATTCAAATGAGCCGGCAAAATAAAAAACCGGTTTGGGGTTTCGGAATCATTTCCGACAAATTCCTAAAAATTTTCATCTTTGCACAGCCAAACTATTATGACCATGCAATACTTGGAAAATATTCTAGGAGCTATTGGAAATACTCCGCTCGTAAAGTTAAACAAAGTCACCGAAGAAGTACCCGCATTGGTACTGGCGAAGGTGGAATTCATGAACCCCGGCAACTCCATCAAGGATCGTATGGCCCTCAAAATGTTGGAGGATGCGGAAGCGAGGGGAGACATCAGCCCGGGCGGCACCATCATCGAATGTACTTCCGGTAATACCGGAATGGGTTTGGCGATCGCTGCGGCGGTGAAAGGATACAGTTGTATATTCACCACAACCGATAAACAATCCAAGGAGAAAATGGATATTCTTCGCGCAGTTGGTGCGGAGGTAATCGTTTGCCCGACCGACGTGGCGGCGGACGACCCGAGGTCTTACTACTCCATGGCCGAAAAAATAAGCAAGGAGACACCCAACTCATTTTGGTGCAACCAATATGACAACTTGTCCAATACTCAAGCGCACTACGAAACGACAGGGCCGGAAATCTGGAAACAGACCGACGGCAAAATCACTCACTTGGTCGTCGGTGTAGGAACAGGCGGTTCGATTTCAGGAACCGGACGGTACTTAAAAGAAATGAATCCCGATATTCAAATACTAGGAGTGGATACCTATGGTTCCGCTTTGAAAAAATACCACGAAACGGGCGAGTTCGACGAGAACGAAATTTATCCATATATCACCGAAGGAATCGGTGAAGACATCATTCCTAAAAATATCGACTTCAGCGTTATCGACCATTTTGAGAAAGTCGGTGACAAAGAAGGAGCCGTCATGGCACGCCGCTTGGCGAAGGAGGAAGGATTGTTCCTAGGATATTCTTGCGGTTCCGCCGTAGAAGGCGTCGTGAAAATGAAAGACCGCTTCAAGGAAGGAGATGTCGTTGTCGTCATTTGTCACGATCACGGTAGCCGATATGTCGGAAAGCTCTACAACGACGATTGGATGAAGAAAGTCGGTTTCATGGAGTAAAATGTGATTGATATTAAATGATAAATCCCCTTGTTGCGAAAAGCGACAAGGGGATTTTCATTTGCATGAATGTTAACAAAATGGGTAGATGAATCGTATCCAATAAAATGCGAGTTTTATCCATGATGCGATTGGTACCATTCTTTTCAAACTATTTTTCTTCACAGGCTTTTTGTTTCCCTTCCGGGAAAAAAGCCGTGTGGTTAACCTTATTTTTTTATTTAATAACAGCCCTTACGGGAAATGCCCAAACCATTTCCGGAAAGGTTGTCGATCCGGCTGGCGAAGCGTTGGCATTTGTCAATGTATTGATTAATGAAAGCGGGGATGAAGGAGTCATCGCTGATATCAATGGGAAATTCATAATAGAAAATGTGGAAGGAATACGAACCCTGACCTTCAGTTATATGGGGTATCGGACTCGTGTTATTGAAATAGAAAACAGAGATAATATCGAAGTCGTACTAGAACCCGAATATTTCAATTTGACAGAAGTCGAGGTGGTGGCCGGAGAAAATCCGGCACATCGCATTATTCGCGAAGCGGTAAAACGGAAAAGACATAACGACCATGAGGAATGGAAGGAGTACAAGTGCCGGCTTTATTCCAAATCGACAGTCACCCCGATTGCCGAACCCGAAGAAGTGGTAGAATGGGTCGGACAGAGCCGCCGACGGTCTTCAAGGGCGGAACGCAATAAAGTGGATTTGGACACCGCTAGTGTCCGTCAATCTTTGGAAAGCGCCCACTTGATGTTGATGGAAGTGGTGACGGATAGGTTTTATAGAGCACCCAATCGAGTCAGGAACAAATTGATACACAATCGTGTGTCGGGAATGAGTCGCCCGGAATTTACAGCCATGAATAACATGCAGCAATTTTCCTTTTATGGCGACTTCTTACAAATTATGGATCGCCGGTTTCTTAATCCAATATCAAAGAAGAGCGAGACGGTTTATTATTTCAATATAGAAGATACATTATATCATGCGAATGATTCGATATTCCTGATTTCATATAAGCCTAAAAATTACGTCAAAGCGGAAACCCTTAAAGGAATATTATATATCAATAGCAGCAATTATGCATTGCAATATGTCATTGCCGAACCATCGGATGCGACCAAGTTCAAATGGAGATTGGAACATAAATACGAATGGATTTCGGATACCCTTTGGTTTCCCGAACAACTCAATTTAGAATTCACCATGCCACATCCGACGATGAAGTTTTTGACCATCAAATGGTCACAAAAAACATACGTCAAGCAAGTGGATTTGTTCCCGGATTTAAATACCCGGGACTTGATGGATCAACGTGAAATATTGACGGATGAACAAGTGTCCAAAGCGGATTCCATTTGGAACTTGTATCGAATTGAATCGTTGTCTCCCAAGGATACCCTGACCTATTTCGTAATGGATAGTATCGGTGAAAAAATAAAGTTCGACGCCATTATGAAGATATCTTCTTCCCTAGGAGCCGGTCTTTTAGAATGGAAATGGATGGATATCTTATTCAGCGAAACTTTATTGTTCAATGAGTTTGAGGGCGTTCGTATTGGATTAGGATTGAGAACCAACAAGCGATTGAGTAAATACTTTTCCCTAGGAGGTTATGCAGGATATGGCTGGAAAGACAAACGGTGGAAATACAAGGCCGAAGGTTTTTTGCATCTGATTCCCGATCAATATTTAAGAATGGGATACCGTTATCAAAATACGCTATCTCCCGCATCTCGTGTACAAGAGATTACGGACAATACCATTTTCGTGGATGAGGGCCTGTACACCCTACAAATGGATCGCATCGAATCACATTCTGCCATTATCGATTCCCGTCTCAAGTTCCTAGAAATGTCCTTGGTGGGTCAACGGAGAAATGTTTTGCCACAATATGAATACGCTTATCTGGATGAAGCTCCTTATTCCAATTTTACTTTTACCACGCTAGGGCTGAATGTCCGTTTCGCTTATGGGGAAAATTATGATTGGGTCTTGGGTAGCAGGGTGACTTTTCCAACAAAATATCCGATTATTTCCATGTCCTATGAAAAAGGATTTGAAGGACTCTTGGACGGTCAATTTGACTATCATTTAGTGACCGCTTCCGTGGAACAACGGTTCAATGTCCGGTTTTTGGGGCAGACCGAATATAGGATAGAAGCCGGATGGACTTCAAGGGATTTGCCAATGACTCGTTTATTCCAAAGCGTAGGTGCGGGCGGTTCGATTTTTTCATTTTTCGCGGCCGACAATTCATTCCAGACGATGGACGCCAACGAATTCCTTTCGGACAGATATGTACACTTGTTCTTAGAACACAATTTCGGCACCCTGTTTTATCGCCATGAATATTCCCGTCCACGGGTATCCGTGTTACACAATATGGGATACGGGAGTTTGTCTGCTCCCGAAAACCATAGGCTCGTCGATTTTTCAACGATGGAAAAAGGGTTTTTCGAAAGTGGGGTAGGGATAACCGACTTGATTCGGATACCGGTTTTCAATGTCGGTTATATTGGTTTAGGAGGAGCCTTTTATTATCGTTATGGCCCCAATCGCCTTCCGAATAACAAGGACAATATGGCCTTTAGGATGCGGATTTCGTTTTCGTATTAATCAGCCTTTTTTCTTCATCAAATGCCTTTGTCGGAAAAACAAAAACAATGGAAAAGCACAAGCGAAGGCAACCATGAAAATGACCAAAAAATAAATCCAAAGCCGCTTCATGCCCAATCTCCTTCCTTCCGGAAACATCCATATCGCGAAGGTGGTCGCTCCGACCAACAAATCCGCCGTCAAAGAAGAAGACAGGTAGTCATGGAATCCCGATTGCCAAAACGCTTGGAAGGATATCGGAATTTCACCATATTGGATGTGTGAATAATTGAAATACCAAGGAATGACTGCTCCGGCGATGGCGAGTAACAGGTAGGTGTAGGATAGGATTTTGTCTGGCATGGTGGAATGTTTTTTCTTTGCTTGAAATTGTATGAGGTATTGACACAATATAATAACATCTAATGCTGAATACACAAATCGAATAATGTACATTAGATGTTATCACGAAAAATTGAGTATAGCCAAACCGTTATTTTGAAAATCCACTTCGTTATTCCCCTTAAACGTAGCTACGGCTATGCTTTGCGGCGAATGCCTCGTTGATTCCCAAAATAACGATTTGTCTTTTATACAAAAAATTTCGTGATAACATCTATTTGAACAAGTAATTAGTGCTATGGATTTGAAATATCATTCTTTTTTTCGTGAGCATGTCATTTTTTTTCAAGTCATGAACTTGGTTTCATCGAATTTGGAACGGAAGGATGTTACTCCACAGGTCGTATCCGCGTTTAGTGGTGGATTATCGAAATGGGTCGCTCCTTATTTGGATGTTTTCGGAATAAGTGAAAACATATATACTGTCGATGTATACGGTAGGAGTTTATTCGCCCCTATAGATAAGGATAATGAAGAGTTGTGTAAAAAGAAATATCAAGAATACTTTGAAGAAGAATTGCAAGAATTAGGTATACATGAAATCAATTTTAATGAAATTGTAAATATCGCTTTTGAAAGTGATAAAGATTTTAGAAATGAACTTCGTGATAGAATTCCAATATTTATTAGGCCATATTATGAAGAAGAGACAGAGGAGGTTTTTTTTA
>JAHDCE010000188.1 GCA_020630045.1 Saprospiraceae bacterium
TTTGGGCGCGTAGCGCTGCAGCAGAAAATGGTCTTCAAAGGTGAAAGGAAGTTTGGATTCAATGAAGCAAATCACTTTTAAAAATTCCGCTAATCTAAAGCGTGGGACTTCGATGTCTATTGACAACAATGAAAATTTAAATGATAGGAATTGGCCGACAGGCAGATTTTTACAAAAGGATGAATCCGAGTCAAAGGAATGGAGTGTTGCGTCTGATATTTCTTATAGACAGAAATTCAAAAATCGTCGATCATTGTCACTTGAAACAGGAATCGCTTATAGTAATTCTAACCAAGGTTCAAGAACGGACAATGCAAGTAGCTATTATGATGAATATTTACAATTGATTTCAGAAGATAGTCTAATGCGTAATCGAAATGGTTCTACCCGAAATCTATCCGGATATCTCAATTCCATTTATTATCAGCCGATTGGTAAATTCAGTTTTATACGCCCTGGATTTTCTATTGGTTTCAATAAGGAAAATATTGACCAATCTGTAACGGAAGACTTATCAGGCGAGAATGTCATTTTGGACGGGTTGACGGGAGGCTTCGTCAGGCACTCAAGACATGGGAGTGTCGGTCTGGAATATATGTATATTAGAGATAATTTCGATTTTAATATTGGAATAAAATTCAAAAGACAAGAAATGGAAATGAGTGGTGGTTCAGCTAATTTCGATACTAACGGAAAATATAATTTTTGGCTTCCATCAGCAAGTATGTCATATAAAATAGATAGTCGTTCAAGATTAGGATTGAATTATGGTGTCGATAATAGTTTGCCTGATTTTGACCAAACTTTATTGTGGCAGGACGACACCAATCCACAAAGGGTGTTCTTTGGTAATCCGGAATTGGATCCTACAATCAAACACGAATTAGGATTGAATTACTCCTTTTTTGATTCTTATTCCTCCATTACCTTAATGGCAAATATCCAATACTCCTTGGAGCAAAAGCCAGTTATTCGCCAGTCTTCATTTGATGAATTCGGGAGAGAAATGTTCACTTACGTAAATGATGACCTGGCTCATGGTGCTTTTGTGAATGTCAATTATTCAATGCCATTGAAATTTATGGGTTCCCGTCTAAAGGTGAGATACCAAGCTCAAGCAAGAAAATCAGCAATGATTTGGAATGACGATTATAGGGAAAACGGAAACTTAACTCAAACACTAGGCTGGGGGATTTCCAATATTAAAACCAAAGTTTGGAGTTTCAGAGTCGGAGGAGAGTATCAATTGACAAAACCTTTTGGAGAAGTGATGAATGGAAATACTCGTCGCCAATCATACGATTTGGACTTGAAGTGGAGATTTGCAAAGGGATGGCGCCTAGGCACATCAGGAGAATACCGCATTCTCTCCGCAGACTTTCAGGATACCCGCACTTTTTCGCTTTTGAATGCATTCGTCGAGAAAAAGGTGCTGAAAGGCGATAAAGGTTTGATTCGACTCTCTGTAAATGACATATTAGATAGCAATCAAGGTATTCGCCAGTCGGCTGACGCTTATTCCCTCTATACGGAAAGAACGAATGCCATCGGGAGGTATTTTATGTTGAGTTTTCGATATAATATTTCCATGTTTGGAAAATGATTACACAGTGTAATGATTAATCACCTAAAAAAATAATGTTATGAGCACCAGTTTGAAATTGTATGTCAAGATGTTCTTCTTATTCGGAATACCCTATGGATTATTAATGGCACTTTTTGATTATGTCCTTGGAATTGGATTCAGTTGGCAATACTTTGTTTTGATGACAGTCATTTTCGGCGGAATCATGTCCTTGATGCTAGTGACATATCATGTATCAAGGCTCAAAAGAACCCTTGGCGAGGATGGCATTTCAGATAATAATGTTGGGGTAAATCATACCCGAAAATATACTTCCAAATTGTCATTTGCTGATGTAGTGAACGAAATCAAATCACATCCCAAATTCGCAAAATCGAATTTCAAATATTTGGATAATGGCATTTCCTTCACCACGACAGCAACGATGCAATCATGGGGGGAAGTGATAAATATTATTCCTGACGGAGAACAAGAAGGGGAGTATTGGTATAAGATTTCCAGTCGTCCTTATATTCCTACTACTTTATTGGATTATGGAAAAAACTTGCAAAATGTGAAGATGCTTGGTGAATTAATTTCTTGACGACTTTATCCCAAGTATTTGATTTAAGTACCCCTCCAAAAGTAATCACTTTTGACCGAGTACTTAAATCAAAAAGCGGTCGACTCGAATTCGAGTCGACCGCACTTATTTCAATCCAATTTTGGATTAGAAATCAATAGAACGGAAGTTATCTATTCCTCTTGATGAACTTAAACGTTTTCACGAATCCATCCTCAGTTTGGATGGTCAGTAAATAGTACCCCGCCTCGAAAGAGCTAATGTCAATTCTACCATTTTGTTCACCCGCTGTCCTGTACTCGGATTGATGGTAAACAGTTTGTCCTAGTAAATCTGAAATCGAGATGTTTACATTCCCTTCAACATTCAATTCGAATTCGAAACCAATGGAAGAAATAGCCGGATTAGGATATACGTTTCCGCTTCCGATTGTTGACTGTTTCACTTCTTCACTTCCGAGTCTCCAATAGGTTTGACTACCTAAATCGAAGTGTTGCAAGTCGCTTAAATATGACCAGTGAGTTCCGCCACAGGATGACCTGACTCGATATTGGTAAATTTCTCCGGGTGTCAATCCGGTAATTGTTTTGAAATTATTACCGGGAACGGATCCGACCGATGTCCAAGATGAGGTGCCTACAATACGATAACGTACTTGGTATTTGGTAGCTCCTGGTACCGGGTTCCAAATTATTTTCACCTTGTCAATGTCTAGGAAGTTCACAGAGAATTGAGTCGGTGGCTCACATGTAGCAACATAGAAACGCTTCAAGTCTGAGAATGGCGTCCATGTATTATTCGGACACAAAGCTCGCACTCGGTATTCATACCATCTGCTCGTTTGAAGCCCTGTGAATGTCTTACAAGTGCTGAATGTACCGGCAACAATCCAAGTTGTCGTTCCTTTTAAGCGGTACCTGACTTGATACTTAGTCGCTCCTGGGACAGGATCCCAACAAATAGTAACTGTGGTCGGATCAACTACTGTATGTGTAATATTAGTAGGCGTCGAACAAATGTCCGAGGGACATACATTATTAGGATCGGTGATGGTTACTATGGCTGTGCAAGATGCCGAGTTACCGGCCGCATCCCAAACCGTGACTGTAACGATATTAGGACCTAAGTCGCCGCAATCGAAATATCCGGGAGTTATCGACCAGTCAACTACTCCACAATTGTCATCCCATCCTGCGATTACCGAAGGAATGGTTCCCGCAACATACAATGAAGCATTTCCTGAATTATCAAGCGGAAGCGTGATATCTTGGCAGAAAACCACCGGAGGTTGTGTATCGTTGACACAATCGTTACACAATCCATTGGCGTCTGTTATCGTAACGATGGCGGTACAAGAAGATGAGTTACCCGCTGCATCCCAGACCGTAACCGTTACTATATTTGGCCCAAGGTTGGAACAGTCGAATATATAAGGGTCAACACTCCAATCCACGACTTGACAATTATCTGTCCATTGAGCGACATCAGAAGCGACGATAGAAACGGTAGGAGTGACAGTTGTTCCACCTGTTCCGATATCAATGGTGATGTCATTGCAAACCACAACGGGAGGTTGTGTATCATTCGAACAGTCATTACAAATTCCTAGGAGATCTGTTACTGTGACGATTGCAGTACAAGTAGCTGAGTTCCCGGCGGCATCCCAAACGGTAACAGTTACGGTATTAGGGCCGAGGTTAGAACAGTCGAAAATATACGGGTCGACATTCCAATCGACGACTTCACAGTTGTCGGTCCATTGAGCGACATCCGATGCGAGAATAGAAACAGTTGGAGTGGTTGTAGTTCCGCCTGTTCCAATATCAATGGTGATGTCGTTGCAAACCACTACCGGCGGTTCAATGTCATCTATACAAGGATCACTTCCGCATGCTCCTGTCGGGTCAAGGACGGTTACGACTGCCGTACAAGAAGCCGAGTTGCCAGCCGCATCCCAAACGGTGACAGTTACTGTGTTTGGTCCTAAGTTGTTACAAGTAAATTGCCAAGGAGAAACGTTCCAGTCAACCACGCCACAGTTGTCGTTCCAGGTAGCGACGTCGGAAGATACGATGGACGCCATTCCCGAAGCACTTAAGTTAATGGTAATGTCAGTGCAAGTGACGGTAGGGTTCTCTGTATCAGTTGCGGGCGGAATGGTGAAAGTAATTGTTTCGACACAGTTAGGGTTGCCGGTATCTCTGGCAATAACTTGGTGGGTTCCTTCACAAAGACCTGTGAAAATGTTGGAGGCCTGCCATGTCATTCCACCATCAATGGAATACTCAATACTTGTGCATGTCGTACAACTGGCTTGTACATCCACAAATCCGTCACAAGATCCGGGACATGTTTCGAATCCGACAATAATGTCATCAATAGAAAGGTCGCAACATGATTGGCTGATGAGGAAAATATCAAATGGATTCGAGGTGATACAGTCGGGATTGCAGACATCCCTAGCGTATACCGTATGGGTACCGTTTGAAAGTCCACCGATGATTGGTGTTGGACTCCAAGTGATTCCGTCAACGGAATATTCAATACCACAACAAGTAGAACAGGTCGCATATACTTCGACTGATCCATCCATGGCTCCCGGGCAAGATTCGTCGAAAGTGACAATGTCCAATATCGCAATGTCGCATCCGATAGGACCACATGGATCGATAGATGATATCTGAATGGGTTCCTTCGTAAAGAAATGGTCGTAAACGTTCATTTGGTGTGGCATGGAGAACCATTCGATAGTCATTTGGTACGGATCACCGAAGTTGATGTTTGACTGAATGACCTCAGGCTGGACGAGTGGACAGTCATAAGGAATAGGGCCTCCCAATTGAATTCTGTTGAGTGCCATGTCATAATCAGTACTACTTGATACTGGATAACTGTTTGTGCTTCCTCCAAAAACTAGGTCGTTCAAGCCACCGATAATTGGCGCGGTTTCGTTATTCGCACCATCGTATAGCCATGATCCGGTCATTCCGCCTGCCGAACTCATTGGATTGAATTCCATCATAACCATATCTGATTCTCCATCCAAGGGGGAAACCGCTAGCACACGGCCGCTTGAGGTTTCCTGGAAAACTTCATTCGCCTCCGCTTTATTTCCTACTCCGTTGATGTCATACCTAAAAGATGCCATCGGCATTGAGGATGCACTGATTCCAAGTGAGAATACATCTTCAGAAAAAGGAAGGGAAGTCAGACTGGGCGACACGCCTCCTAATGCAAAAAATGTACCACCGGGTTGATTGACCAATACTGAAACGTATTCGTTTTCCGGTGAGGGGAGGCCGTTGTGAGCGATAACTGTTCCTGTCGAAAGGTCATAGTCTACGAAGTAGGCATCATGAAGTCCGCCTCCTGCATAAGGCGCAGATGCTCCGCCATAAGCTCTTGCTGTTCCGGAGGGAGTTAAGATAAGTCCCTCGTGCCAATCCGATGAATTGATCATGTCTTGACCTGAACGCGTACCCCAAATGAAATTGCCGGTGATGTCTGTTTTCAAAGCCAGGAAGTCCTTGTAATTTCCGGTACCGGAAGGTTCTTGGGTGTAACCGGAAATAATAAGTGATTCGTCAGGGAGGAGAATCATGTCAGTCGCGACATTGTCAAAGTCCGGGCGGTTGTAAATTTTTCCCCATACAATACCGAACGTAGGATCTAGTAAAAATGCGAATATGTCCCTTTGAGTCGGCGACATATAAACATTTCCGACAAGGAATATTCCGCCGTTTGCGGATTCTTCAGCTTGCACGATTTCTAATCGTCCGTTTGGATTTTGGAGGACGATTCCGTTTTGGAAATTGAGGTTGTGGTCTAAACGATGCAGGAACACTTGGTCGAGGTTGCCCCCGGTAGGGTCTTTAATGTTCCCATAAACAAAATAATCACCATTGATGGGTGATTCTAGCGTGCCTTTGGTGATTTCGCCCATAACGGTGCCTTGGACGGTTGTGATGTCGATTTGAGCCGAAAGACTCGACCAAAGTAAGCAACAGCACATCACCAAAATTGATAATGGAATGTTTGATAATCTTTTCATTTAACTACAGGATTTAGTGAAATAATAAAAAGTACTTTTAATTAAAGGCGAGAAGGCTTTTTTCACTTAGTACCTGTTTGTTAATAAAGTGTTACCGCAAGGGAGGAAAAAAATATCAATTAATAGACATTCTTACGAATTGTTTTTATGAGAGCTAGAATTAGAGATTTTATTCTCAATTGATGAATGCACGGAATCTGGTAGCCGTAGCTACCATGATGAGTACATGAAGAAGAGTGAGGATGAAAGATCAATTATAGCCATACAATCTAATTCGTAATAATGTCTAATAGATGTTATCACGAAAAATTGAGTATAGCCCAACCATTATTTTGGAAATCCACTTTGTTATTTCCCTTAAACGTAGCTAGTGCTATGCTTTGCGGCGAATGCCTCGTTGAGTCCCCAAATAACGATTTGTCTTCCATACAAAAAGTTTCGTGATAACATCCTAATGGAATTTGGTGTTGTGGAATGACCAAATTGGGATGTATGGTGGCGAGATTGGTGATGTCGCCGTGGGGCTTTTTTCCTTTAATTTGCTCTACTTTAATATTTGGGAAACGACCAAACAGCACCTGAGAAGTCAATGCTTATCAGATGCTGTTCTAACTTTATGCAAAAAAAATCTATTATGACGCTTTGGGAATCAGTTTTTCTTTGTTTTTTAATCGCTATCAATCTGGGGGCTTTCATCATGATGTTTCGCGACAAGCGAATTGCAGTCAAAAACGAAAGCCGCTCCCAAAAAGATAAAAAGAAAAGGATGCCTGAGGCAACATTGATACTTTGGGCACTTTGTCTGGGATTCCTTGGAATTTGGCTAGGCATGTATTTCCCGTCACGGCACAAAACCAACAAGCCCAAATTCTATATCGGAATTCCGATTATAGCGATTGGTGAGACATTGCTATTGGGCTGGTTGTACCACACAATGACTCAATAGCTCCTTCAAGTTGAGGATATTTGAATTCAAATCCTTCTTCTATCAATTTTTTAGGAACAACAAACCGACTCTTTAAGACCAACTCTGTCTCTGTTCGAATGATCGGAGCACCGATTTGTAATAATATGGTCGGAATCGGAATACGAACCGGGGTTCCGATAGTTTTTGATAAGGATTTCATGAACGCATCGTTCCTGACGGGGGAGGGGGATACGATATTATACGTTCCATTTTGCCGGCCATTAATCATCCATTCCACTACTCTTTGAAAGTCTTCAATATGAATCCAACTGATCATTTGGTTTCCCGGCCCTTGGGCACCACCGAATCCTAAACGAGCCAACATTTTTAATTTTGGAAATCCGCCTCCGCTATTTCCAAGTACAAT
>JAHDCE010000189.1 GCA_020630045.1 Saprospiraceae bacterium
CATTGATGACTGTTTCTTTTCCCTTTGTCGGTGTTTAAGACAGTTTGGTTACAGGGCGTTTAATTTTTTTGTCTAAAATAAACTTTTGGTTGGATAACCAGTCTAGTCAGTAAGGGAGGAAACAGGATTTACAATTAAGATTTTTTTCTAAAATACTTTTTGTGAAGGTATGAATTGTAGAAGGGCTATTGTCCGGCTTATGTTCATTTTTTCCCTGTCCGTCAAAAAATATTATTCATTTTTTGTAACCACTTGGAAATGGATGGCGACTTAGGAGATGTAACAAAAATTTAGATGCCATGCCAGGAGAAATGATTCCAATCATATTTTTTATCACCAGTTTTGGTGCAGCAGTCCTCATTATTTTCATTCAAAGGACAGCAAGTCACCGAGAACGGATGGCGATGATCGCCGCCGGAATGAATCCGGAAGATTTGAACAAAAAATCCAAAAAGTAAAAAAGAAAAAAGAAGAAAAGTATGTTACTTAAAAATGCCATTTTAGCCATTGCTATCGGCCTGGGAATTTTCCTAGGACAGATTTTAGACAGAATCGGGATGATCGGAAACCCAGCAGCTACTTTTTCCATGATATTGATTTGTGGAGGTGCTGCGGTCATCGCTTATCATTTGATCCTTCCACAAAAATTCCCGCATTTGTTCGGGCTGCAAGAGGAAAAATCAGGTGATCAATATGATGATTATTATCGTAACCAAGATGATTTCGGATTGGAGGACGATAAGGATTTGGTCTGACCGGTGTTATTGTTTTAAAAAATGAACGGAGCGTTGAAATGGTTTTCAACGCTCCGTTTTGTTTTTAACAGGCTTTCAAAAAGAATCACTTCTTTTTTGCGGCCGGCTTTTTCTTCGTGGTCGTCTTTTTCTTAGCCGGCGCTTTTTTCTTTTTCTCCGGGAAAGCGTTCGGAATTTCGGCGACGATGTACTTTTTCACTTCCTCTAATGTCAATTCCTTCGCCTCTTCGGAGGTCATTCGTTTGCCTTCTTTGTTTTTAGGCAATTTGACGCTTTTCTTTTTGAATCGGATAAAAGGTCCCCATCTTCCGTTTTCGACGGCGATTTTTTCATCCTTCCATTGGTGGATGTATCGGTTCGCTTCCTTTTCGATTTTCTTGTCGATGAGTTCGATCATCTCGGGTTCCGAAAGGTTTTCCGGATCGTATTTCCTAGGAATATTGATGAACATATCATTCCATTTGATGAATGGTCCGAAACGTCCTTTTCCTTTGGTGACAGGTAACTCCTTGTAGTGCATGACAGGAGCGTCCATCTTACGCTTCTCCTCAATCAAAGTAACGGCTTGCCCGAAAGTCAATGCCATCGGATCTGCTCCTTTGGGCAAGGAAACATACATAGCGGCGAATCTGACATAAGGGCCATAACGACCGGCGCCTACTGATACTTCGACATCTTCATAGGTACCCAATGTCCTAGGAAGTTTGAACAATTCCATCGTCTCTTCCAAGGTGATGGTGTCCATGTTTTGGCCGGGTTTGAGGTTGGCGTACTTGGGCTTTTGTTCTTCTGTCAATTCGTCCTGAGCTCCGATTTGGGCGACGGGTCCATATCTTGACATCCGGACAAGGACGGAATATCCGGTTTCAGGATCTTTACCGAGGATTCGTTCGCCGGTGGCTCGTTCGGCATTTTCAATGGTATCTTCTACAGTTTTATGGAACGGACTGTAGAAGTCATTGAGCATTTTTTTCCAATCTTCTCCACCGGAGGCGATGTTATCGAATTTCTTTTCGATGCCGGCGGTGAAGGAGTAATCCATGATATTGTCGAAATGTTCGTCTAGGAAATTGCAGACGAGCATACCCATATCCGTAGGAAAAAGACGCCCCTTGACAGCACCGGTGATTTCCGTTTTTTTAGCCAGTTTGACTTCCCCGGCTTTTAGTACCCATTCTCTGTATTCCCGTTCTACGCCATCAGTACTTTGTTTGACGACATAGTTTCTGGTTTCTTCTGTTATCTTACTGATGGTCGGTGCGTATGTGGAAGGTCGACCGATTCCTAATTCCTCCATCTTTTTCACCAAAGCGGCTTCCGAAAAACGTCCGGGAGGTCTGGTGAATCGTTCCCTACCCGTCATGTCTTTGAGTAGTAATTTTTGACCGATGGAAAGCGGCGGTAAAATGCCGGATTCTTCCGTGTCATCGTCATCCTCTTTAGAGACGATATATACTTTAAGGAAACCGTCGAATTTCAAGACTTCTCCTGTGGCAACCAATTTATCCGCAGGTCTTGTCGAAATGGAAATATCCACAGTGGTTTTCTCCAGTTCAGCATCGGACATTTGGGAAGCTATGGTTCGTTTCCAAATCAATTCGTAAAGTCGGTCTTGGTCCCGATTACCAGTACTGACTGTGTGTTGATTGATATAAGTGGGTCGAATGGCTTCGTGCGCTTCTTGAGCTGACGAGTTCTTACTTTTGTACCTTCTCGTTTTTAGGTATTTGTCGCCATATTGGGTTTTGATTTCGTCCGCTATGGATTGTAAAGCCAATTCACTCAAATTGGTGGAATCCGTCCTCATGTAAGTAATCAAACCCGCTTCATAAAGTCTTTGTGCGGTGGACATCGTCCGCTTGACGGAGAAGCCCAATTTACGACTCGCTTCTTGTTGTAAAGTCGAGGTGGTAAAAGGTGCTGTCGGCCTCCTTTTGAGTGGTTTTTTGGTGATGTCCGATATTTTGAAATCGGCTCCGATACAACCATTCAGAAAGGCTTCGGCATCTTCAGCAGAATCATAGCGACCAGGCATTTCTGCTTTGAGATTGACTGGTTTGCCATCTGTTCCTATGATGGTAAAATTGGCGTATATTTTATAAAAGGAAGTAACGTTGAATTCACGGATTTCCTTTTCCCGTTCTACGATGAGTTTTACGGCAACGGATTGCACTCTTCCCGCAGAAAGTTTGGGTTTGATTTTTTTCCAAAGGATGCCGGAAAGTTCGAATCCTACTAGGCGATCTAAAATCCGACGCGCTTGTTGTGCGTCCACCAAATTGACATCCACTGAGCGTGGACTGCCGATGGCTTTTTGAATCGCCGGTTTTGTAATTTCCCGGAATACGATTCGTTTGGTAGAATTGACATCCAATCCTAATACTTCGCAAAGGTGCCAAGAGATGGCTTCTCCTTCGCGGTCTTCATCCGTTGCGAGCCAGACTTCTTCGGTCTTTTTGACCCATTCTTTGAGGTCTTTTACGACCTTGGTTTTTTCAGGAGAAACGATGTACTTGGGTTTGAAATCGTTTTCGATATCCACGGCATTATTGCCCTTGTCCAAATCACGGATGTGTCCATAACTGGATTTCACTTTGAAACTGGAACCGAGGTATTTTTCAATGGTTTTGGCCTTGGCCGGGGACTCGACGATTAATAAATTTTTTGCCATGTAAGGACTTTTGTTTTGCTTTGATTTGCGAAAAAATAAAATGGGTTTCGGGGTATGGGAATTTTGTCAATCCCAACAGTTCACTCAAGGAATAGAATAGAATATTGGCCTTCAAGCGCTGCAAAGTAATTTGAAAAACGGTCAAAATTCCAAAATTGTTACAATTATTTTTTGGTATTGACCAAAAAAAGCTGCCGCCACAATTACTTGCGGCGGCAGGAATTTCTATAGAAATTAATGATTACGGTAGTTATTCCCCCTAAGGGGAAAAACGAATGGAAGGTGTATTATCCGTTATTGTGAATACGCCGATTTAGCGTTTTACGAATTTCACTGTTGAGATTTGACCATTGTAATCCAATTGATAATAATATAGTCCGGTCGGTAGTCCGGTCAAGTCTACATCATAGGTCAACGTACCGGCTTCTACCCGCTCAGATGCGACGGACCGAACCAGTTTACCTTCTTTATTGAAGAGGCTGATTTTTACTTGTCCGCTTTCAGGAGCGATGACCTGAAGTGTATTGCGATCATCAGAAGGATTCGGGAAAACTTTAGTTTCGATATCAGACCCCACAATCGTTTCAGTCGGAGCTGGTTGACGATTCATTTCCGGCATCAATTCTTTTTCCAATTGTTCCATCATCATCGGATCCATTAGGAGGAATCCAACACGCTTGACGTTTTTCATCATTTCGTGCTTGAATCCGTGGTGTTTTCCTTTTTTACCTTTGGGTCCTTTTTCTTTTCCTTCGCACTTGCTCTTGTCGCAGTTTTCTTTGCTTTTTCCTTCGCATTTGCTTTTATCACAAGATCCTTTCGCCCCTTTTCGACCTTTTTTATGTCCTTTCCAGCGATTCATTTCTTCTTCTGAAATGTATTTGGATTTGATTTGCATCATCTCCTTTTTCCACTGTTCGTGTTTAGGCTCCAATTCTTTCATCAAACCATCGATTTCATCACCATATTTATTGGCCATTTCGACGGCTTTGGTGAAGTCTTCGCCATACTTTTTCATCATGGTCATCATTACCATCATTTCACCTTTATGTGGCGGCTTCATACCATGATGGCCTCTCTTACCGTGATGACCTTTTTTGCCATGATGTGGGCGTGGTGGGTGTTCACCGTTTTCCATGGCTTCTTTTCTTTTCTTCATTTCAACGACCATCTCCTCTTGGGCTTCCATAGCGACTGCTTTTAGTCGCTTCACTTCCTTGCGGTCTTTGCGGTTCATCTTTTTATCCAATTTATCACGTTGTGCTTGAATGGCGGGTTGGATATTCTTTTTCCCATAGGCTTTCAATTCTTCCATCATGGGTTTTAGCTCCTCCATGCGTTTGGTCTTTTCAGCCCACTTTTTCTCATGGCGTTCTTTTTTCTTAGCGTGTAGAGCTTCCATTTTTTCTTTCTGCTCAGGTGTCAGAACAGCCTCGAACTCTTGCTTATGACGTTCTTTCAGCGCTTTGAATTTTTCATGCTTTTCTTCTTCTGACAAATCGGAAGATTTGATTTCAGTCATTTCTTCACGCATTTTCTTACGCAAGGATTCGATGGATTCCTTTTGTGCATCCGTCAATTCCAATTCTGCATGGATTTTTCCTTTGCCATGATGGTGATGTCCTCTTTTTTGAGCGGATAAATCAGCAGTAGCAAACATGATGCACAAGGACATGATACATGTCAGTAGGTTCAATTTTAGATTATTCATTTTTATAGATTTAAAACAGATTTTGTAATGGTTGCTCTATCGCTTAGGTCGTTTTCTTCGTTTTGGATGAGGGGGCAGTTTGATTTTATCAACGTATTCTTTCAATCGGGTCTGTGATTCTTCATCAAGAACCTCTTCGGTTTTTATGAGAAGTGAATCGAACATGGCGACACGGGACTTCATAAATTCTTTGTGTTGTTCTTTTTGAATCGATCGGAATTCTTTGAAAATCGGCTTCAATTTTTCTTTTTCCGATTCATCGAGATCAATTTTATTCTTGGCGAATTCGACGAAACCTTTTCCCGCACGATGTCTCATTTCTTTGACTTTACTGTGCGTGAACCATCCCATCAAGAGGGCGCCCAATACCATTCCCAAGATGAACAAAACCGATATTTTAATAAAGGATTTCATAATCAGGAATTACAATTCGTTAAACATGGTTTCTTGTAGGAACGGGTCGGTGTCTAAATCAGCGACACCTGTCAATGTATCCATATTGAAACCGGTTTCAGAAAAATGAAAACTCATCACCAAAAGTAAAATCGCGGCAGCGGCTCCTAGGGAAATTCTAGGGAACCACCTATCCAAAGTTACTTGGAATCCACTTGCTTTGTTTTTGGAACCAGCCTCAATGGAATCCATTACCTTTGCGGTAAAATCTTCCGAAAAGGAATGTTTTTGATTAGATAATAATTGTTCTATGTCATCCCATTTTTCCATAATGAGGATTTAATTGTGATAATATTTCTTTCAATTTATTAGTGCCCCTCGCTTGTCTTGACAAGACTGTTCCTTGTGGCAAATCAAGCATTTGGCAAGTTTCTTTCACCGAATAACCTTCAACGAGTCGAAGTACAAGCACGCTTCTGAATTCAGGTGCCAACATGGCCAATCCTTTTTGAATCCACTCGCGTGTTTCGAAGTTAGAAGGGTTTTCCGAACGGTCTTCAATCTGCTTGTGGTATTCTCCTTCCGAAGTCGCAACTACGAGTGGTGAAGTACCTTTACGTTTTCTTTTGTCAATTTCCGTCAAGGACAGGTTAATGGCTATCCGAGTAATGTATGTGGACAATTTGGCATCTCCCCTAAAATTAGGCAAGGCCCTGAATAGACGGATAAAAACCTCTTGTCCCACATCTTCGGCCGCAGGGACGTTTCCCAGCATATTGATGGTAACAGAAGCCACTCTATCCTTATACCTATCCACGATAATGGAGAAGGCATTTGAGTCTCCTTCCAGAATCTTGTTGATATAATATGTATCTTCCTTATTCGACAATGACTATCAGGATTCTTTGAAGACAAATGGCTTCCCGTTTCTTTCTACCCATATGACCCGGCTTTATTGAGATTTATTCCCCAAGTAATATTTTTTTTATAGAAAATTTACTTTCGGGCTGTTCGGTGGAAAATGAAGCACGGATATAATCCCCCAAATCTTCCAAGGTGTGTGTGCGTATTAACCTTCCCTGTTTAGCGATTGAGATATTGCCGGATTCCTCTGAAACGATAACGACCAAGGCGTCTGTTTCTTCCGTCACCCCTACTCCGGCACGGTGCCTTAATCCGACCCACTGAGGCAATTCCAAACTATCCGATACGGAAAGTACGGAACCAGCCATTTTAATCCTGTTTCCGGTGATGATAACTGCTCCGTCATGCAAGGGGCTTTCTTTGTTGAAAATACTTATCAGTAATTGAGCGGAAACTTCCGCATCGAGAACGATTCCGGAATCGGCGAATCCTTGTAAGTTGTCATTTTCGGAAATAACGATAAGGGCTCCAGTCTTGCTTTTCGCCAAAACCTTCGCAGCAGCGGTGATATCCAATATGAGTTGGTCCAAGGACGAGAAGCCTTGCCGGTCAAATAATCGATTGAAAAATCCGGCCCGTCCTTTAAGTGTGGTATTACCGACGAACAATAAAAACCGCCGGACTTCGGGTTGAAAGATGATAATAAGCATGATGACTCCGACATTCACGAATTGTGTAAGGATGGAAGACAGCAATTCCATATCCAAAGCACGAACCAACCACCATACACCATATACCGCTATGACACCGATGAAAATATTGAATGCAATCGACCCTCGGAGGAGTTTATATATCCGGTACATCAAATACCCGACAATCAAAACGTCGAGTAAATCCCATAATGTTATTGGTAAAAAACCTATTTCCAAATCAAGTCGGATTATAATGTCTACATGCTTGTAGTAAACGGATAACTACAAAATTAAACAGCCTCAAGTACATTGTAAACTAAATAATATTAAATTTTGAAAACATCTTTTGCCCTGATGCCGCCTCGCATCCTCACCATAATAACTACAGCTATCAGGTTCCGGGTGCTCATTGATTCATGACAAAATCTTGTTCCCAATTCTT
>JAHDCE010000190.1:0-3822 GCA_020630045.1 Saprospiraceae bacterium
GCAAAAATACCCGAAAAGCATATTCCCTAATTACTTATGGCCGGGTACTTAAATATTCTATTTTTGATTTTAATACACCAGAACGATAGTGGGTAATCTCTAATTTTTTATCCATATAATTTTTTCACCAGAGTTATGATGGAATTATATTCTTAACTATTGTATGCAACGTCCAATGTAGCAGTGTTACGGCCTCCTTGACAATCATCAGTTTGTCGGCCTTGGTGAATTTACGTTTTGCCATGTTCAAAATTACAGATTTAGAACTGTAATCCCGTCCGAACTATTTGGGGGTCGAAACATAAGCACTGCTTCATTTGCTACTTTTTGTAATTTTTCTTTTCCTCCAATAATTTGAAATCGAAATCGGTCAAGAGGAATATTAGCTGCTTTAATTATTATCGAAAGAATTTCTTTATCGGTGGCTCCTTCAACAAGAATATTGCCCCACCCCCAATTCTTAGGACAGAATTAAGCCTCAATTAAGTTTAGATTTTTTTCTTTCGAAGCCTCCTCAATAGGGGGCTTGCGGGAGGGTTCGAAAGAAAAAAAACGGTCGGCGGGTCGCATATTTCCAATCGCTTGATGCCGTCGTTCGTGGTTGTATTTTTCGAAATACGAAATCAAGCCGTCTTCCAATTCCCAACCGTCCCGATATTCCTTGATGTATACGTCCTCATATTTGACGCTCCACCATAAACGTTCGATGAATACGTTGTCGATGCAACGCCCCTTGCCGTCCATGCTCAAGCGGATGCCATTGTCAAGGACGGACTCCGTAAAAACGGAGGAAGTGAACTGGCTCCCTTGGTCGGTATTGAGGATTTCCGGTTTCCCGTGCCGTTCCACCGCTTCCGCGAGAACCCCTTCGCACCAAGCGGCGTCCATCGTGTTGGACACCGACCATCCCACCACGAAACGGCTGTACAGGTCGATGATGGCTACAAGATACAGAAAACCGCCCGACAGCGGGATATACGTGATGTCCGCCGCCCAAACCTGATTCGGACGGGTCACTTCCAATCCCCGCAACAAATAGGGATATACCCGGTGTCCGTCACCCTTTCCCGGCTTGGATGTCGACGGTCCGGGAAGCACCGAACGCAGACCCATCACCTTGTAATACAGACGACCGATACGATTTTTGCTCACCTTGAAACCCTTGTCCATCGTCAACCAAGTATGCATCCGTTCCGCTCCCTTATAGGGATGCTCCAAGTAATGTCCGTCCATCAAACGCATCAGCTCCAGATTCAACGGACTCTCACCGACAGGCTCATAATATATGCCCGAACGGTGGATGTCCAAAATCTCACATTGACGGACGACGCTCAGCCTTTCGTGCGACTTGTCCACCATTTTCCGCTTTTGCCCCAAAGTTTTCACTTCAAGGCGTCCTTTAAAAAATCGACCTCCACTTTAAGTTGACCGATGGTCTTCAATAAGCGGTCTTTTTCCTCTTCCTCATCACTCTTCGCTTTTTTCTTCCCTTTTTCAAAAACGGACTCCGCACCGCAGAGAAAATCCTTTTTCCAATTACGGATTTGTTGAGGATGGAGTTTGTATTTTTCCGCCAATTGGGGGAGAGGATATTTTTCCTTTAACGCTTCCAAAACCACTTTGGTCTTGAACTTCGCCGTGAATCTTCTTCTTTTCATGACAACAAATTTATTCGTTAAAAATAAACTTAATTTGCTGTCCTAATTATTGGGGGTGCCGCAATTCACCTGAAAACACGATGGTATTAATTGATGAACCAGAACTTTCGATGGATGTAGATTGGCAAACAAAAATATATGGTTGGTTAAAAAAGATTTCGAAAGAAAGAAATTTAAAAATGTTACTTTCAACTCATTCTCCTTTGATTGTAATGGGTAAAGATGATTCGATAATATCTTTAAGTAAATAAAAATGGCGGAAGTAGCTAAACAATTAGACTATCCTCAAAAAGTACTAGCTTACACAAAATCTCTTTTGAGAAATTCTGACAAAATTGTATTGTTCACAGAAAGCAGAAATGACGATTTTTTGTATGAAGAATTATTAGAGGATGAAAAGGTTGCAATGATTTCTCTTAGGGGGAAACCAAAATGTAAAAAATGTGCAGAACTTTGTTACGATAATGGAATTTCAATGGCAGCTTCTTTTACAGATAATGACTTCGATATTTTTTTCCCAAAAGTAAAGTTTAATCATATTCATACAGATTTTTATGACTTAGAAGCATACTCAATATTTTCAAAAAAATGGATTAGGATAATTCGTGAGATTATCTCAATAGAACAATTAAATAAAAAATTTGGCATTGAAGATTATGCCATATTTAGAGATAGGCTTGTTGATATATGCCTTCCTGTGGGTGTAATAATGTATCTGGTACAACAGAATAAATATCAAAATATTGAGTTTAAGAAATATTCGTTCTGTGCAAAGTGTAAGATTCCAAAATCTTTGAATAACACTATTGGTCTAGTTGTTACTAGGCTTAAAAATTTGAATCCTAAATCGATTGATTCAATAATGGAAGCTCATTTAATAAAGGAAGGAAACAATATTATTAATAGCATTTCGGAACAAAGTCAAAAACAAAATTATATAAGTAGTACAATGATGAGTAAATGTATTATTTCCTTGGCGAAAACTCACTCATTATTCAAATCTACTAAGGACTCAGATGGTAAGAAAATAGAAGTGTTACTAAATTACTTATCAATGAAAGCTCAATTCAGATCCCACGTTGATGAAACTATTTTCTATAACTCCCAAATGTATAAAAATCTAAAAACATTACTAAAAAAATACAAATTATAAGAAAATCCACCTAACAATAGCTAAAACGGCAATAGCTCCCATACGGTCGCTACTGCGTTTAGCCAGACCGTTACGCACAACGCTGGTATTCTGCGTGCTTTGCTAAATCGAAGACTTACGGGGAATGGGAAATGCGGCAAAATTAGAAAAATGCGACAACGAAAACCACAAGCGAAACTCCGGAAACTGGAAGCGCGTTTTCGAAATGAAGAAATAATTTTGCTTGAATCGATTTGGTTTTTCGACAAGAATAAAAAATGAAATAAGAAGACTCCCGGCGAATAGTCGCCTAGCCGAATAGAAAAGTTTTTCCTAGCAAAATCGTTCTTGTTTGTCGGCAGAAAATTTTAGAAAAAATCCGGCGGATTGAAAATTTATGGCTGAATAGAATTTGAATTTTCCTAGGAGAAAATGAATCCGGGAAATGAAAAATCTCCTAGGGAATCGGAATAAATTTTCTAGGAGGAATACGAGAATAATTCCTAAGAAAAACCTAGGGGGAAAAGCCGCCAAAAAGTGAATTGAAAAGCGGAAAACGAAACATTCAAATAGGAGTGTATTAGAAGTCTTCTCTTGGCAATTTTCATTTTTGCCTGTCGTTACTTTCGGCTGAAAAAAGGGAATGAATCGCAAGAATTTTTATCTTTGGAAAGTACTCGATGTAAGAGGCAAAAAATGAACGTGGTCGTGATACACACAACATTATGTAGTAGTCCATACTCCACTGCGTTCCGTACGGCTACTACATTGGACATTACGCACAACGCTGGTATTCGGAACTAGACAGGTCAAAAAAATAAAAAATCATATCTTCGAGTAGTGGATTCCAAATCGAAAATAGAAGCCTTAGAGAAACGGATTCAGGACTTGCAAGCCCGGAATTCGGAGAAAGACGGAATAATAGAAGAGTTTTCGAACCGTCTGATAGAAGTGTTGGAAAAGGTGGAAGAGTTGGAAAAGACAATATCGGCTCAAAATAAGATCATATCTGTTTTCCGGGGCGATCCGCGT
>JAHDCE010000190.1:3832-5154 GCA_020630045.1 Saprospiraceae bacterium
GGAAAACGAGTGGGAACAGTGACCTTCCGCTATCCCATGATTTGCACCGGAAAAATACGCGACGTTCGAGACGTAAGCGTTCGGGCAAAAAGCCGGGCGGTCAAAAAGGCCATCGGGGTCATCATTTGGAATTCAGTTCCACGCCGGATGTCGAGTCGGACCGAATGTTGGAGACTTGCTTGTCATGCGGCCGTCGTCTGGATGCGGGTTCGGCGACGCTGAGGGCTTCGAGGCAGGTGGTGGACCTTCCGCCCCCTGCTGAACCGGTTGTGATCCAGTACAATGCGTATGATTTGGTCTGTTCTTGCGGTTGTCGGAATATTACGGAATTTCCTGAAGGGGTGAACTCCCCCGTACAATACGGGCCGCGTTTAAGGTCTTTGGTGAACTATTTTTCGGTGCGTCAGTACATTCCGTTCGTCCGTTTGACGGAATTGTTGTCGGATTGCTTCAACATACGGATAAGCCCCGGGACGATAACGAACACCTTGCGTCGGACGGCATCGAAGGGTTCGTCGTCTTACGCCGGTATAAAAAAAGGTTTGTCGGGTTCGCCGGTCGTGGGCTCGGACGAAACTTACGTTTATGTTAAGGGAGAGAAACATGTGATGTGGACGTGGCAGAATAAGGTTTATACGTATCTGAAAATGACCCGTACGCGTTCCGCGGCACATATATATGAAGAGTTTCCCGACGGAATTCCGGATTCGATATTATGCAACGACCGTTATAAGGCTCAGTTGGGCACACCGGCCTCCGCGTACCAGTCGTGCTTGGCGCACATCGACCGCAAATTGAAATATTTGGGGGAGTTGCAGCCCTGCGCTTGGGTGTCGGGAATGAGGGATTTGATTAACCGTGCGATAAGCCTGCATGTGGAACACGGTTATTTCAAAAGGAAGTCTAGAAGGTGCCGTTCGATAGAAAGGGAATTGAACGGTCTGTTATTGGAATACTTGTCTGCCGACGATTATGTACCTGAAATCATCAAGATGCAGCAATCCCTTGTAAGAGACCGTGATACGCTCTTGGTATTCCTATACAATAAAGATGTCCCTCCGGATAATAACGGTTCGGAACGTGCGATTCGGAATGCGAAAGTGAAGATGAAAATATCCGGGGGATTCAAATCCCTCCAGGATGAGTATGCTGTATTGAGGTCGATAATAGATACCGCGATAAAAAACAACCTTAATATTTTGGATGTCCTGACCCGTATTGAAAAATACGGAACGGCTATTTTTTGACCTGTCTAGTTACATTTTAAACAACTTTATTTTTTGAATAAAAATCAATAACAAAAAAGTATTATATGAAAGTAG
>JAHDCE010000190.1:5164-7513 GCA_020630045.1 Saprospiraceae bacterium
ATTAATAGGAAGCGAGTCAGTTGCATTTATGGCGGAAAAGTTCGATTTAATAGTCGGCATTGATAATAATATGCGAGCCTATTTTTTCGGCAATAATGCTTCAACAGAGTGGAATAAAAATCGATTGACCCAAGAATTTGATAATTATAAACATTATAATACAGACATTAGAAACTATGATAAGCTACAAGAAATTTTCCAAGAATATACTACAGATATTCAATTAATCATTCATGCTGCTGCTCAACCAAGTCATGATTGGGCTGCTCGTGACCCAATTATGGATTTCAGTATTAATGCTAACGGAACGCTAAATCTTTTGGAATTGACAAGAAAATTCTGTTCCGATTCTGTTTTTATATTTACTTCTACAAATAAAGTATATGGTGATACGCCCAACAGACTTCCATTAGTCGAATTAGAAAGTAGATATGAAATAGATCCAAATCATGTTTTTCATAAAAATGGAATTGATGAAAGCATGAGTCTTGATCAAACCACCCATTCTATCTTCGGAGCTTCTAAAGTTGCAGCAGATGTTTTAGTACAAGAATATGGCAGGTATTTTAGGATGAAAACCGGAATATTTCGAGGTGGTTGTCTCACAGGTCCTAATCACTCTGGCACATCACTTCACGGATTTCTTTCCTACTTAATGAAATGTACGCTTACAGGCAAACACTATACAATCTTTGGTTACAAAGGCAAACAAGTAAGAGACAATATACATTCTTATGACTTAGTCAATATGTTTTTTCATTTTTATCAAAATCCTCGTATAGGAGAGGTTTATAATGTAGGAGGAAGTAGGCATTCCAATTGTTCTATGTTAGAAGGGATTAAAATTTGTGAGGAAATATCAGGAAAAAAGTTAAGCTATTCTTATGATACTGTAAATAGAATTGGAGATCACATATGGTATATTAGTGATGTGAGTAAGTTTAGAAGCCATTATCCTGATTGGGAGTATAAATATGATTTAGAAAATCTAATTTTTAACATCTATTTGGGGATAAAATAATTTAGAGATGAAGCCCAAAATTACTTTTATCACAAGGCATTATGCTCCCAGTGCTAATATAAATGGAGAATCAGTACGAGATATGGTTAAATATCTATCTGATAAATTTCAGATAGAAAGTAATGTTATTTGCATGAACAAAATTGACAATCATGGAGCTGCTAATAGAGAATCTGTTGGAAAAGTAATACGCATTAAATCCATTTATCAAGGTCAAAAAGCGATATTTCGTTTTTTTGCCTTCTTATACGACGGTTTTGTTTTGACTAGAAAAGCATTAAAACATAAGGATACTTTAATAGTTTGTACTACAAGTCCACCAATGTTGCCTTTCTGGGCATCAGTGCTTTTTAAAAAGCGTATTCAATGGGTACTATGGTCTTTTGATTTATTCCCTGAAGGGTTTAATGCAACTAACTTGATAAGTGCTAAAAATCCTTTTTATAGGTGGGTCATTAAGAAAACTTATCAGAATAACCCGACCTTTTTAATAGCTCTAGGTTCTCAACAAGCCAAATATATAAAGGAGAAGTATCAAAAGGAAATTCCTACTTTAATACTTCCTTGTGGTGTTCCTTTTTTTCAAAATAAATCGGATAAAATTCCTAATTGGTGGCAAGGGGATAAATTAACATTAGGTTATTGCGGTAATCTTAATGATGCCCATAATCCAGAGTTTTTAAAATCAATCATTGATGCTATGGATCCTAATAAGCATCAAATAGTTTTAGCACTTTATGGAAATAGAGCGGAGGAAGTCAAGCGATATGGAAAAGATAAACCAGGAGTGATTTTAGTTGAAAGAGTTCCAAGAGAGCAATTACATTTCATTGATATTCATGTTGTAACACTAAGAAAAAAATGGACTCATATCGCTGTTCCATCAAAAGCGGTAAGTGCTATTTTTATGGGCGGAACTATTCTATTTTGTGGAGATAAATCAAGTGACAACTGGCATATGTTCAAAGAAGCAGGATGGTTTGTAGATGAAAACAATCAAATGAGCCAAAGCGTAAAGCAATTTTTTGCCAACTTAACATCAGATAGTGTGCAACAAAGAAAAGCTAAAACGCCTGAATTAATCGAAAAACTCCAAAATTATGTATTAAATACCTACGAGGATATTGCTAAGCAGTTAAAATAAGATAAAATATCACGGTATGCAACAATGGCTAAAACGCCAATAGCCCCTATGCGGGGCTACTGCGTTCAGCCCGACCGTTAGCAGGCTATAATCATAAAAAATAAATGAGTATGAAAAAAATCACGAATCTACTCTACCCTACAAAAAATGGCTAGATTATAAAAAGACATAAGGAAGGTCGATT
>JAHDCE010000191.1 GCA_020630045.1 Saprospiraceae bacterium
TCCCAAAATAACGATTCGTCTTTCATACAAAAAATTTCGTGATAACATCTAATGACATGTCCTTCTTTCTCAATGAGCGTTTGACCGATAACGCCGGGCGTAAAATAGGGCAGCTCACTTTCATGCAGATATTGTTTCAAATAAACATGCCGTCCTCCTTGACCAAGTTCAGAACCCCATATCATCATACCGATATAAATACTATGGTTATCCAAGATTCCGATCAAGGGGGCACCGGCGGCAATTACCATGTTGTATTCTTTCGACAATTCGTAAAGTCGGTTAAATCCCGGCCTCTCCATCGTCGTCACCATCTCATTTACACGTTCGGGAGCATATCCGGTGATGGACAATTCAGGAAAAATAACCACATCGGCTCCTAGACCGTGAGCCTGTTCAACCCAAGCAATATGACGGTTCACATTCTCTTCTATATTCCCGATTTCGGATTGGATTTGTACTAGGGCGATTTTCATATCCACATTCTTTTTTATTTAAAAATAAAAATCCGTTCGACTGACATCGAACGGATTTTCAAATAACAACTCAGTGGATTTTCCTAAGCCAATTCAAATGCGATTTTCATCATATCCATGAATGACTGTTCGCGGTCTTTTGAACTAGCGGCTTCTCCTGTCCGAATATTATCACTGACCGTTAAGACGGACAAAGCTTTTGCTCCTAGTCGCTTCGCGAGTGTGAATAGGATTTGACTTTCCATTTCCACACCTAGGATGCCATGCTCTTCCCAAATGTCCCAACGGTGCGGATTGCTATCATAAAACGTATCCGTACTGAATATGGATCCTTGAAGCGTATCAATGCCCAATCGCTTACCGGCTTCATAAGCTTTTTGCAATAGGCTAAAATCAGCGGTAGCCGCATAGTGCATTCCATTAAAGTGAGCCGTGTTCGCTCCGGAATCTCCCGATGCGCTCATCGCCAAAATCACTTGACCGACCTGTAAATCCGTTTGGATAGCTCCGCAAGTCCCTACTCGCACCAAGTTTTTGACATTGTAAGTACTGACCAACTCATTGACATAAATCGCCGTACTACCCATCCCCATCCCGGAGCCTTGGATAGAAATTCGTTTACCGTTGTAATAGCCGGTAAACCCGAGCATTCCGCGGACTTTGTTGTAACAAAAGGCATCTTCTAAAAATGTATCCGCAACGTGTTTAGCCCTTAACGGATCACCGGGTAACAATATCGTTTCGGCGATATCGCCGACTTTTGCTTCTATATGAATACTTCCCATTTTTCTTTGTGTTTTGAATGTAAAAATTAAGCACCGTAAGGAATCCAAATATTCTTTATCTGGCTGGCATGACGCAAGAACACCTCCCCTTGTCCATGAGCAGGATTCGACCAATCGCGGTGCTTACCATAATTGACCCAAGTACGTTTGAGATTGTCTGTTGACAGATACTCTACGTTCTTGCTGCCTTCTGCCGTACCGAAGTACCAGATTCCATCGACATCATCATGTTTTGCGAGGACATCCGTCAACTCCTCCTTGTTGCCTGTAACGATATTAATCGTACCGGCAGGAACATCCGACGTCTCCATGACTTGGTAAAAATCCGTAGCTGAGAAAGGATGCTTTTCTGAAGGAATCACAATGACATTATTCCCCATAGTAATTGCGGGAATAACGGTTGAAACAAAGCCTAACAACGGCGCTTCGTCCGGACAAACGACCGCCATTACACCGATGGATTCCGGCATGGCGATGGTCACATTGCGATGCGTCGTATGATGTACCCGGCCATCATATTTATCGGCGTAAGCCGCATAGTAGTAAATCCGTTCTATCGACAAATCCACTTCTTCCAAAGCATCTGCCTTGGAAACATGGGTCATGTCTACGATCCTATCAGCGAATTCTTCACGGCGGATTTCTAGGTTTTCCGCTAAGTAATATAATACTTGCGAACGAGCATGACCGGTCATACCTCCCCATTTGCCACCTTTGTGGGCCGCTTCGACGGCATTACGGATATCCTTCCGGTTCCCTTGGGAAACTTCCCCAAGATAGCCCCCTTCCGGGGAATGTATAGTCGTGCTGTAACCACCGTCCGGGCGGGATTGCTTTCCACCGATATACATTTTGACGGTACGGTCAATTCCTATACCATTGGATTTTTTTCCTTTGGGTTTCTTGGTCGCACGAGCTACCGGTTTAGCGGTGAATTCCGATTCTACCTTTGGTTTCATGTACTCGTACAAACCTTCCAGTCCCCCTTCGCGTCCGAAACCGGACTCCCTGTATCCACCGAAACCGGCCGCCGCATCGAATACATTGGTACAATTGATCCAAGCGACACCCGCTTTGATTTGCGGGGCGATGTCCAAGGCGAGATTGATATTTTCCGTCCAAAGAGAACATGCCAATCCGTAGCGGGTATTGTTCGCCAATTTGACCGCTTCCTTATGAGAACGGAAGGTCATCGCCACCAATACCGGCCCGAAGATTTCTTCTTGAGCGACCGTTGCAGAAGGCGCTACATTGGTGAACATCGTCGGGGGATGATAATATCCGTCCTTGGGACAAGACCACGAAGGTTGCCACATCGTACTTCCTTCCTCAGCTCCTTTTTTGACTAAGTCAGAAATAGTTTTCAACTGGGAAGCGTCCACGATAGCTCCCATATCTATATTCTTATCCAAGGAGTCGCCTACTCGGAGTGTCTCAAGTCGCGCTCTTATTTTGGAATACAATTTTTCTGATACGCTTTCTTGCACCAACAACCTAGATCCCGCACAACATACTTGGCCTTGGTTAAACCAAATCGCATTGACGATGCCTTCTACAACACTATCCAAATCCGCGTCTTCGAAAACGATGAACGGAGATTTCCCTCCTAGTTCCAAGGAGATTTTTTTGCCCGTTCCCGCTGTCGCTCGACGAATGATTTTTCCGACTTCCGTCGAACCTGTAAATGCGATTTTCTGCACATCCGGATGATCGACCAATGCCGCTCCGGTCGTACCATGTCCAGTCACGATATTGACGACACCAGCCGGCAATCCGATTTGTTGGCAAATATCAGCGAATAACAGTGCGGTCAAGGATGTGAATTCCGCCGGTTTAAGGATGACGGTATTTCCCATTGCGATGGCCGGAGCGATTTTCCACGCCAACATCAGCAAGGGGAAGTTCCAAGGAATGATTTGACCGACAACACCTATCTCCTTGTAATCCTTGAGGTCGGTGTCCATCATTTGCGCCCATCCTGCATGATGGTAAAAATGTCGGGCGACCAATGGGACATCAATATCTCTTGTTTCGCGGATGGGTTTGCCATTGTCCATGGATTCCAACACGGCGAACAAACGGGAGTGTTTTTGGACTTGGCGAGCTATTGCATATAAATAACGAGCTCGCTTGTGTCCACCCATCTTGACCCATCCGGGCAAGGCCGCCTTGGCGGCCGCTACCGCTTTAGCGACATCTTTTTCATTCGCTTCCGCAATTTTGGCCAACTGGGTTTTATTGGAAGGGCTGATGCTATCAAAGTATTCTCCGCTAGTAGGTTTGACCCATTTATTATTGATAAACAAGTCAAATTTACGCTTATGCGAATCTAGGAAAGCGTTCGCGTTGGCGGCACTTTCGGGAGCAGGGCCATAAGCCATGGTATCGTATATTTCTTTAAATTTCATAAGGTTGTATTTAAGACATCGGATGTCGGTAAGCCGCAGAATACCGTCCGGTCACATAATGTTCTAATTGTCTTTCTATATCCGTTAACAAGCTACTCGCTCCAAATCGGAACAAGTCCGGATCGAGCCATTCGTCTCCTAGTTCCTCCTTGATTAAAATTAGCCAATTGAGCGCTTGTTTGGCTGTTCGGATTCCACCGGCCGGTTTGAATCCGACCTTATAGCCACTTTTCTCTTCATACTCGCGGATGGCTCTCAGCATGACCAAACTAACGGGAATCGTCGCATTGACGGATTCTTTACCCGTACTTGTTTTGATAAAGTCGGAACCCGCCATCATACTCACCCAACTCGCTTTGGCGACTTTGGTATATGTCGGAATTTCTCCGGTTGCGAGAATGGTTTTCATGTGAGCTTCGCCACATGCTTCGCGGTATGCTTTCACTTCATCGTACAGTCCTTGCCAATCTGAACGCAAGACCAATTCACGACTGATGACGATATCAATCTCCTTGGCTCCGGCCGCAACGGAAAGTTCTATTTGCTTGATTTTTTCCGCAAGGGGAACATTCCCGGCAGGGAAGCCCGTGGAAACGGCAGCGATAGGCATGTTGCTTCCTTCCAAGGCTTTTTTCGCGGTAGCGATATGGTTGTGATAAACACAAACCGCCCCTGTCATGATGTTTTCTTTGCCCATTCCTAATGCATCCAGAATATCCTGACGGACAGGAGACATCGCTTTGGCGCAAAGTCGCTTGACATTACTAGGTGTATCGTCACCGGCAAGTGTGGTCAAGTCAATGAAACTGATGGCACGAAGCAACCAAGCTGCTTGCCATTGCTTTTTTACCGATCTTCTTTTGCCCAATGTCGCACCCCGTCTTTCTACCGCACTGCGATTGACGTGAATGTGCTCAAACCATCCGGCATCGAAGGGAACGCCGTCGTTCCGTTCGAACTTGTGGGCGGTCGATACCGCTCCGTTATCTTTCGATTTCGTTTTTGGATTCGCCATTTCTTTTGAATTTTATGTACGATTTATCGTACAAGTTCATTCCAATATTTTATATACCAAAGGTGTATCCTCTGGTTTTGTATCACCTATTACGTATGCTTTGTTTAGTTTTTCCAGAGCAGGTTCGAACAATGACTCATCACCTGCATAAAGGATCGCCAATGGCTCTCCTTTTTCTACTCGGTCGCCGACCTTTTTAAGAATCCTTATGCCCGCTCCAAAATCAATGACACTCGCTTTGGTTTCGCGTCCCGCACCGAGTTTGACGGATGCCAAGCCGACATCCATTGCGTACAATTCATTCACGTATCCCGTAAATGGACTGTTGAAAATACGGGAATATTTGGATTTCGGCAGCTTATTTTCATCATCAATTACCGAAACATCCCCTCCTTGTGCCTGAACCAGTTCTTTGAACTTGTCTAGTGCTTCTCCGGAATCGATCATGGCTTGTAGTTTTTTTCGGCCTTCGGCCGCATCCGCTACGATTCCTCCTAGGACTAACATGTTGCTCCCTAGCACCAAACACAATTCCGTCAAATCTTCAGGGCCTTTCCCTTTTAGGGTTTGGATGGCCTCTTCGACCTCCAATGCATTACCGACCGTTAAGCCCAATGGTTGCTGCATGGCAGAAACTACGGCTATGATTCTTCGTCCCATTTTTGAGCCGATATCAATCATGAGTTCGGCCAATTTTTCGGCGGACTCCACCGTTTTCATGAAGGCTCCCGACCCCACTTTAATATCAATGACTATCGCCTCTGCACCACAGGCTAATTTTTTGCTCATGATACTAGAAGAAATCAAAGATAATTCCCCTATAGTACCGGTGACGTCACGGAGTGCATATAACTTTTTATCAGCCGGAACGAGTTTAGCGTTTTGACCGCAAATAGCGATATTATGCTCTTTCAACCTTTCTATGAATTCCGAACGGGACATATCAACAGAAAGTCCTTTTATGGATTCCAACTTGTCTAAAGTACCGCCGGTATGTCCTAGGCCTCGACCCGACATTTTAGCGACCGGCACACCGGCAGCCGCGACCAAAGGCCCTAGGATAAGAGTAGTTTTATCACCGACTCCTCCAGTGCTGTGTTTGTCTACTTTTACACCTGCTATTTCGGACAAATCGATGAGATCGCCCGAACGCATCATCACATCCGTGAAAATAGCGGTTTCCAAAGCGGTCATTCCTTGAAAATATACCGCCATGAGGAATGCGGAAACTTGATAGTCCGGTATATCACCGGATACCATTCCGTCTATCATGACTTGGAAATCCTCCCGCGTCAATTCTTTTCCGTTCCTTTTCTTTTTGATTAAATCAACCATGAGGCAAATATCAGTTCAAAATTTCCGCAAGGTAACTCTTTCCGGGTGTTTCAAATTCGACTCCTAGTGCTGCTGCGACAGTTGCGGAAATATCAGCGAAGGATTCTCGGGTTCCGATGTTGACATTTTCTTTCGCGGAAGCGCCGTAATTCAAAATGGGGATGTATTCCCTAGTGTGATCCGTTCCGGGTGCGGAAGGGTCGTTTCCGTGATCGGCAGTGATGATGAGCAAATCATCGTCATTCATCGCTCCTAGGATTTCGGGAATCCAATTGTCGAATTCCATCAGTGCTTTGGCATATCCTTCCACATCCCGGCGATGGCCGAACAACATGTCGAAATCTACGAGATTGGTAAATACCAAGCCCTTCGACGGTTGACGAATCGCCTCGATAGTTTGTTTGATTCCTTCTAGGTTATTGGCTGTTTTCACGTAGCGTGATATTCCCTTTCCAGAAAATATATCGACGATTTTCCCAATGGAAATTACTTCTTGTCCTTCTTGCTGAATGGCATCTAATAAATTGTCGGGTGGGGCGACTGAAAAATCTTTTCGTCGTGATGTCCTTGAAAAACTGCCCGGTTCTCCTAGAAATGGACGTGCGATAACACGTCCGACTTGGAAATCGCCGACCAACATGTCCCTTGCGATTTGACAGATTTCATACTGCCGTTCAATCGGGAAAATCGATTCGTGCATGGCGATTTGGAAGACGCTATCCGCCGAAGTATATACAATCGGATGACCGGTTCTCAAGTGTTCTTCTCCCAGTTCGTTGATGATGACGGTACCGGAAGCCGACTTGTTACCGATGGTCGGTACGCCAATCGCTTCTTCGAATTTCTTCATGAATTCGGTAGGGAACCCATCAGGAAAGGTCGGAAATGGTTTTTCGAGAACGATACCGCAAATTTCCCAGTGGCCGGTGGTCGTGTCCTTTCCGGCCGAGCGTTCGATGGCTTTACCAAAGGCTGCTGCCGGTATATTCGTTTTTTGCAATTGATTATCCGGATCGATATTTCCTAGTCCTAGCTTCGCCAGGTTTGGCAAATCTAGGTCGGGAAACAACCTTGCGATATTTCCGAGGGTATTGCTTCCTTCATCATTGTACAAATGGGCATCGGGCAATTCGCCGATACCAACGCTATCCAATACGATCAGTATGACTCGATTGATTGCAGTCGCCATAAGGTTGGTTTGTATGTTAATCGTTCATTCCCCAGCCAAGTTTCTTCAACTTAACCAAGTAGACAAATATATAATTTCTAAATTACTTGCCAAACCAAATGATTTTTTGATGAGTAGAAAAATGTTCTCCTTGGATTTGGAAAATGTAAATCCCAGTAGCCCATCCGGTCAAATCGAGATTTATGGGGGTTTCATTTCCGGAAGGAACAA
>JAHDCE010000722.1 GCA_020630045.1 Saprospiraceae bacterium
ACTTGCATTGCTTGTAATCAGGCTTGTTTGGATCATACTTTCCAGATGAAGATTTGTTCTTGCTTAGTCAACCCACAGGCTTGTCATGAAACCGAATTGGTGGTTTCGCCGACAGCGACAAAGAAAAAAGTGGCTGTTATCGGCGGCGGTATGGCCGGACTTTCGGCTGCGACTACAGCTGCTAAACGTGGACACACCGTCCACTTGTTTGAAGCGAGTGGAGAAATCGGCGGTCAATTCAATATGGCAAAGGTTATTCCCGGTAAGGAGGAATTTCATGAGACCATACGATACTTCAACAAACAACTGGAGTTGACGGGTGTCCAAACTCATTTTAATACTCGTGCAGATAAGGATTTAATCCTAGGAGGAGAATTTGACGAAGTGGTCATCGCTACCGGAGTAAAACCTAGGGAAATCAATTTGGATGGTATCGAGCATCCCAAAGTTTTGAGTTATGTTGATGTATTGCAACACAATAAATCCGTAGGAGACTCCGTAGCGATTATCGGTGCTGGAGGAATCGGATTTGATGTGGCGGAATTTTTGTCTCATCAAGGAAAATCGGCAGCACTGGATGTCGCTCAATTCATGGACGAATGGGGTGTTGATATGGAATATAAAAATGGAGGTGCTTTAAAGCCCGCTGAATTCCATTCTTCCGGAAGGGAAATTTATTTGTGCAAGCGTTCTTCGGGTAAACATGGTGCAGGACTGGGTAAAACTACGGGTTGGATTCATCGTTCGAATTTGAAACGCAAGGAAATAAAAATGCTAGCGAACGTCACTTACAACAAGATTGATGATAGCGGTTTGCATATTTCCCAAAATGGGGAAGATAAAATCCTGCCTGTTGACAATGTAGTGATTTGTGCGGGTCAGGTTTCTATCCGGAATTTGTTTGATGAACTTCAATCGGCAGGTGTAGCCGTTCATATTATCGGTGGTGCTGATGAAGCCAAGGAATTGGATGCGAAACGTGCGATTGAACAGGGAATAAAAGTCGGGGCGAAGATTTGATAGTGAAGAGTGAAAAGTTAATAGTGAAGAGTTGACTATCCCTGAATGGGGCTTGTTTTACATTCAAAAATCGGTTCTCTAAATCCTCTTTCATAGACAGGGATGTTATTGATTTTTTGCATTACCTTACGGTAAAATAGATGTTATCACGAAAAATTGAGTATGGCCAAACCGTTATTTTGG
>JAHDCE010000192.1 GCA_020630045.1 Saprospiraceae bacterium
GATACCCGAAGTTCAATAAATTGGCTACTCGGTCATTCAATTTAAACTTAATTCCTATGGACGGACGATAATGAACTCCTCCCCTAGAATTCGAAGAGGAGCAGTATTCAGAAAATGATCCGGCTACTATTCCATATCCCAAATCTAAAGCGTAGTATGGGGTTATTTTTTTGTCTAAAAAATCCCCACGGAAATATCCATATATTGGAATAACGACATCCTTGCTAACCATATCATACAATTCGAATCCGAATCCACCTCCGACTTGTACGAAACGGGAATGCTTGTACCCACAGGCATATTTCAATCCTAACCCGCCCGTAAATCTGGAATAGGAATCATTTCCATAATTTGAATTGAAGGAAATTTCATTGAAAAACTTAGAGGTTTTAGCAGGTAGTAATTCCACCTTTTCATCTTGGGCATAGGAGTTGATCGCCCCCATTAATATTGCAATAAGAATTATGACTCTCATTTGTATTGGATTATAAGTAATTTACTGATAGATGACTAATGGTTTTGATATTCGCCATATCCGAAACATCGAATTGATACAACCCGTCTTTCCCAATCACCAGCAGATGATTTTCACTTAACAATATGGCGTCGTATGCATGGATGTCATTGATTTGTCCTAATTGGACAATTTCACCCGGCACGGTAGCGTCGAAAGATTTCAAACCGAAACTTCCTTCACAGATGAACAACTTTTCGTTGCGAATGGATAAGCCGTGAGGGTTGTCCATCGGATAAGTCCTGACCTTGAATGGATTCAATAAGTTCTCAATATTCACGACATCCAATTGATTATCGAATCCGGCACATTCATTTCCATCCCTTAGGGTAACATATGCAATATTTCCTTGAACAAATACCGGATCGCAAGCCGTGGAATGCCTGAATTTGGACATATATTCCGGGGTTTTAGGATCGGCATTATCATAGATGTACATTCCATCCACCGCACCGATGAATAATTTGTCCTTGTAAGGAAATAGGGTTTCAATTCCCCATCCCACTTCTACTTGGTGGATATATTCGGGGCAATCATTTACAGAAATGTCGAAAACTTCCAATACCGAATTGTCGATGGCATAAAGGTATTCATCATACAGTCCGAATCTGGCCATACTCCCGGCGATTCCTTGTGGTGCGGAAGGGGCGGATCCTTGTGCGTTACTGGGACTCACTCCTTCTTGCATAAAAACACCTCCATCATTCAAATCCAAAGTTGTCCAACCGTAATGTTCATGATGACAATCTATCACCTTAGTTTCCGAAGTGGGCTGCCAGTCTACAATAATTGAGGCATTATCGGATGATTCATACTGATTAAAAACATTTTCTTGCCGTTTTTCTAGGTTGGGATTTCGAATATCGGAAATATTAATTGTCAATAAGTCCGTATAATTATCCGCGTATAATATGTCGTTTTTTACGGCCATGTCCAAGTTACCGGGAATTCCGATGTATGCGATATTTGTAGGATCGGCCGGGGTGGAATTGTCAATGATATGAATCCCTTCTTTCAATTCATTAATCAGTATATAATCGTTATAGAAATAAATTTTACCCGGGTTTTGAATTTCTTTGGGAGACTCGATTTGAATATCCGAGCGTATTTCTGCCAAGGTCATGTAAATGGGATCCCAACGAACGAAAGTTTGAGTGGAGGTACATTTATCTTCCAAACAACTTTGGAAAACAAGCGGACAAATCCCCAACAAGCATAGATAAAACAAACCCAATCGATTTTTCATGAATCTTCTTTTTAAATACACTGTAAACAAAGTAAGTTAAAGAATTGGGAACAAGATTTTGTCATGAATCAATGAGCGCTCGGAGCCTGATAGCCGCAGCTATCATGGCGAGAACGTGAAGCGGAGTCAGGACAAAAGATGTTTTCAAAATTTAATATTATTTAGTTTACAGTGTAATAAAGGTGTATAAAAAAGTAATCGTCCCCTAGGACAGGCTCCTAGGGGAAAAAGGTTGGGTCGGATTTAATTTTTTTTAAAATTTATGCGGAATAGGTCATTCCGTCCTGTCCCAAATAGGTTTCGGGAAAAACCGCCCTTGCTTCTTTGAGATGCTCTTCGAGATTTTCATATCGAGCGGAATAATGCCCGATTATCAGTTTTCCGACATGGGCTTCTTTGGCAATAAGTGCAGCTTGTAGGGCTGTGGAATGAGCAGTCGCTTTCGCTTTTTCTAAATCCTTGTGTAGAAAGGTCGCTTCATGATATAATAAATCAACACCTTTTATCAATGGCACTATTTCCGGAAGGTATGCCGTATCAGAACAAAAAGCGAAAGATTTCCCCGGAAGGGGAGGAAGGGTCAGCTCGTCATTTGAAATGACTTCCCCTTTATCCGTAGTATAGTCCGCACCGGCTTTTATTCTTGGAATATCAGAAAAATGAATATCATATTCGGTGATTTTTTCCTTGATCATTTTTCTATCGCCGGGTTTCGTTCGAAAGACAAACCCAGCACAAGGAATTCGATGCCGTAAAGGAATGGTTTCTACCGTTAGGATTTCATTTTCGAAAATGAGATTTGATTTCTCTGTATCATGCTCATGATAATAGATAGGAAAGGGAGCTTCATCGTTGTAGGGAAACTGAGCATCCACCATACCTTTCAACAATGCAGGAGAATGGATATGGACAGGGGTTTCCCTCTTGTTCAAGCCAAAAGATGTCAACAAGCCGGGTAACCCGAATACATGATCCCCATGTAAATGGCTAATAAAAACCCTATTGATTTTACCTCTTTTGACTTGATATTCCGAAAGTCGGATTTGAGTACCTTCTCCACAATCTATCAAAAACAACTGCTCATGTACATTGAGTACCTGAGCAGTTGGAAATCGGTCTTTAAATGGGGTGGCTCCACTGGAGCCTAAAATGGTCAGTTCAAATCTCATTATTGTTCTTCCTCGCCTTCTCCGTCCAATTCACGTTCCAATTCGTCCATCATTACATAATCAATGGATTCAGAAACGGTTGGGATAATGGTTAATACTGTTTCAAGTCGAGAAATTTCGATGAGTTTCTTGACATGGGGATGCTCCAAGCCTGTCAAAATGAATGTTCCTTCATCTTTCCATAGTCTATTGGCGGTCAAAATTGCACTCAATCCGGAAGAATCTACGAATTTCACCTCACTCAAATCGAGGATAAGATTCGGAACGCCTTCGTTGCGAAAAATGACAAACTCCGACTTCAAGTTAGGAGCGACTAATGAATTCAAATTGTCTTCTTGGAGTGTGACGACTGAATATCTTTCTTTCTTATTAATGGAAAATTTCATCTGTTTATTTTTAATTGTATCTATGGTCAGATGGAACTTACCGTGATTAAATAATCATATTCTTGTAAGTTTAAAGATGATTTAATCATGGACGTTTCATTCCTTTTATGTTTTTCCTGTAAAATTCCTACAAATATACAATGAGGATTTCATTTTCAAACCTCAATCTCCCTCACTACATCAAAAGTGATACCTGAGAGGCATAAATCTACACATTCGGTGAATGGAATTCAATTTTTTTTCAAAAAATGATTGAATGTTTGATCCATCTTAGAACAGAATCCATATACCTTATGTTTTCTAGTCACAGTTTTTATTAGTTTTTGTAATAATAACGGCTCCTTAACAACATCTTGTCAAAATCACGCATATTTTCGATGTGTATTCATGAAAAAATGTCCGATTTGTTCATTTGGCATCATTTTCCCCGTAACAATAATATATTGGGGACGTTTTGTATAACAATGGAATGTTGTTGAATATATATTTGATGACAAATGGGGCGAGCAGCAGAAAATTAAGAAGAGGCATTATATTTATATCTCTCTTTTATCAACTAAAACAATAACCAGGTTTATCCATGTTTCAAAGATTTTCACCAAAAGTTAAAGCAGTCATTTCTCGAAGCCGGGACTTGGCAAAAGAATTGGGCCATGATTTTATTGGTACCGAACACCTACTCATGGGCATCACCTTAAACAAAAGGGACCTGGCCTGTAGAGTTTTAGAATCCTTGGATGTCGATACAGAAGAACTTCGATTGACAATAGAAGGATCATTCAGTCAACGGAATGTTACCAAAACCGATTTGACGATCGGAGAAACGCCGTTGGACAAGCAGGCTCATAAAGTTTTAAAAATCACTTTCCTAGAAGCGAAATTGATGAGGAATAAAGAAGTGGGTACCGAGCATTTAATGCTTTCCATTTTGAAGGATCCTCGAAACAGAGCCTCTAAGATTTTGAATCAATTCAATATTGACTATGACTCTTACAAATCCGAATTGGAATATGTCAATCACGAATCTGATTACAATAGTCCGAACATCAAGGCTGAAGCTCCTGAAGAAGATGAACCTTTCGAGGAGGAACAAGGTCGTTTCCAACAGCCCAAAAGGGGGAATTCAAAATCCCGCACTCCGGTATTGGATAATTTCGGGCGTGACGTGACCAAGCTTGCTGAAGAAGGCAAACTCGACCCGATTATCGGAAGGGAAAATGAAATCGAAAGGGTTTCTCAAATCCTAAGTAGAAGAAAGAAAAACAATCCGATACTCATCGGTGAACCGGGGGTTGGTAAAACCGCTATCGTCGAAGGTCTTGCATTGAGAATTATGCAACGCAAGGTATCAAGAACCTTATTCGACAAAAGGATTGTCATGTTGGACTTAGCCGCGCTTGTCGCCGGAACCAAGTACAGGGGGCAATTCGAGGAAAGGATGAAAGCCATTATGAATGAGCTTGAAAAATCAAGGGACGTTATTTTGTTCATTGACGAAATTCATACCATTGTCGGAGCCGGAGGTGCTACCGGATCATTGGATGCTTCCAATATTTTCAAACCGGCACTAGCTCGTGGTGAATTACAATGTATCGGTGCATCCACTTTGGATGAATACCGTCAACACATTGAAAAAGATGGTGCATTGGATCGTCGATTCCAAAAAGTTATCGTTGATCCGCCTTCCTCAGAGGAAGCGATTAATATCCTTAAAAATATAACTCCTAAATACGAGGAGTTCCACCATGTCAGTTATTCGGAAGATGCGATTATCGCTTGTGTCAAATTGAGCGACAGATACATTTCCGATCGTTTCCTTCCGGACAAGGCCATTGATGTATTGGATGAAGCGGGTGCGAGAGTTCACCTTAAAAACATCCATGTGCCTAAGCACATCATTGAGATGGAAGAAAAAATAGAAAAGGTAAAAGAAGCCAAGAATACCGCTGTCAAAGAACAGAAGTATGAAACGGCTGCAGAACTTCGTGATCATGAATCCAAACTCATCAGGAAACTTGAGTTTGCGAAGCAAGAATGGGAAGAAGAATCGAAGTCGAAGCGTTATCCGGTTGAAGAGGATGACATAGCTGAAGTAGTAGCGATGATGACCGGCATTCCGGTGAACAAAGTCGCTCAAAGCGAAAGTTCGAAGCTAGTAAAAATGGCTGATGATTTGAAAGGAGCTATTATCGGACAAGATGAGGCACTGGTCAAAGTTACCAAAGCTATTCAACGAAATCGTGTCGGATTGAAAGATCCATCGAAGCCCATCGGTTCATTTATTTTCCTAGGACCTACGGGGGTCGGTAAAACTGAATTGGCCAAAGCTTTGGCTCGTTACATTTTCGATTCTGATGAAGCTTTGATTCGAATTGACATGAGTGAGTACATGGAAAAATTCTCAGTCAGTCGATTGATCGGAGCCCCTCCCGGATATGTCGGGTACGAAGAAGGCGGACAGTTGACGGAAAGAGTTCGACGTAAACCTTATTCTGTCGTACTTTTAGATGAAATCGAAAAGGCTCACCCGGACGTGTACAATATCTTACTTCAAGTATTGGATGATGGACAATTGACGGACGGACTAGGAAGAAAGGTCGATTTCAAAAATACACTGATCATCATGACTTCTAATATCGGTGTACGCCAATTGAAGGATTTCGGTCAAGGAGTCGGCTTCAATACCGCCGCTAGAGAAAAGTCAGCTGGTGAGGATGCGAAAACGGTGATTCAAAATGCGCTGAAGCGTACCTTCTCTCCCGAATTTTTAAATCGTATTGATGATGTAGTTGTCTTCAACAGTTTGGGTAAACCCGAAATTTCGAAGATTATCGACATTACCTTGAAAGATCTCTATAGACGTTTGGAAGATATGACTTTCAAATTGGTCTTGACAGGTGACGCGAAAAGCTTTGTGGCTGATAAAGGATTTGATCCGACTTATGGAGCAAGACCGCTTCATAGAGCGATTCAGAAGTACATCGAAGATCCTTTGGCGGAATTCATACTCAACAACAATCCGAAAGAAGGTACGGTATTCAAAGCTGTACTTAATGAAGCCGGTGACGGACTCAATATCGAAGAAGGAAATACGGAAAAAAAAGAGGTTTGATTTATTCCTCAACCTTTTTTGAAAATTAAGAGAAATGACGGTCGGAACGATGTTCCGACCGTTTTTTTTGAAAAAAATTTATGTAATCCTCAAAATTTGAGGAAATTATATGACATCTCGCGGAACTTTTAAAAAAAAAACCGTTATTGTATAAGTATTAGCATTTATCACGGAGTGCTTATGAAAAATTGTTGGAGGGAAATGCCTAAGCTCCCTTTCACAACCCATTCATAAAGCTCTTTTTATTCATTAAATCATTATAATAATTTGGCTAGAAGATTTAGAAGAAACATCAAACCCGTTCGGGAAAAACCCCAACACAGGATTAACAATTTCATTCGAGTTCCCGAAGTACGTTTGGTCGGGGACAACCTTGAGGAAATCAGTGAAAAGGTCGGCGAAAAAGTAGAAACCGGCATTTATTCCACCAAGCTCGTACAGCGTTGGGCACAGGATATGCAGTTGGATCTTGTCGAAATTTCGGCGAAAGCGGATCCTCCGGTTTGTCGTATTATCGATTACAAGAAATTCCTTTATCAGAAAAAGAAGAAGGAAAAAGAAATCAAATCCAAAACCGCAAAAACGGTTGTTAAAGAGATTCGATTCGGTCCGAACACCGATTCACACGACATTGAGTTCAAGTTGAAGCACGCCCAAAAGTTCTTGGAAGAAGGAAACAAGGTAAAAGCATTCGTTCAATTTAGGGGACGAACCATCGTTTTCAAAGAACGTGGAGAGCTTTTGTTGTTGAACTTCATCAAGGAGTTGGAAGAGTTCGGTGTGGTAGAAACCCTTCCGAAATTGGAAGGACGGAAAATGTCAGTGACCATCTCTCCGAAGAAAAAGAAGAAATAATTTTTCATTTATATATGATTAACCTGTGTCGTATTCTCTCGGGAATGCGACACAGGTTTCTTTTTTTCGGGAAGGAAAGTATCTTTGCACGT